>CANFNN010000197.1 GCA_947448095.1 Bacteriovoracaceae bacterium
GAAAAAATACATTGTTGGAAAAGTGAAAAAGCATTTCAATAATGACCTGAAAGGAAAAACCTTTGTCCTCTGGGGGGCTGCTTTCAAGGCGAATACAGATGATATTCGTGAAACTCCGGCCATTGATACAGCAGTTGCTTTGCATGAAGCAGGTGCCAAAGTGCGAGTGCATGACCCTGAAGCCGCAGATCATTTTGAGCAGTACATGGCCAAATTGAACGTGCCGGTAGATCAGTTTGAAAATAAATATGATGCTCTTAATGGTGCCGATGGCCTAATCGTTATGACGGAATGGAAGCAGTACCGTGCGCCGGATTTTGAAGAGATCAAGTCTCGTTTGAAAACTCCGGTTATTTTTGATGGCCGAAATCTTTATAATACGAAAAAAGTTCTCGAGCAGGGCTTTACGTACTATGCAATCGGTAAGGCGATTAAATAATCGCCTCAAGTTGTTCAAAGATTTTCTGATTATCAAATTTCTCTCTTACAATCTTTTCACCCCTGAGCACGAACTCTTCTCTTAATTGAGGAGAGTTCATCAGTTTCATCACACAAGTAGTCAGGTCCTCAGAATCAAAGGCCCTCGCCAAAAGTCCATTCACGCCGTCTTGAATAATTTCGGGGTTCGAGCTCACGTTAAAGGCCACGACTGGTTTTTTATAAAATAAGGTCTCAATCAAGGTATTCGCCGAGCCTTCAAAGAGTGAAGGAAAGACAAACAGATCAAGCGAGTTCATAAAGGCTGCCATATCTGAGACGTGTCCAAGTAGAGTGACTTTCTGCTGGAGATTTTTTGATTTAATCAAATCCATAAGACTATTTTTGAGTTCACCTTCGCCCGCAATTAATAGGTGAAAGTTCACATTTTGAGAGACTAGAATTTCTGCCATCTCGATCAGATGCTTTTGCCCTTTTTGAGAAGTCAGGCGTCCGGCGTTTCCAATCACAAATTCATTATTTTTTTTCTGGTACAAAACTTTTGAAGTATCAATCTGGGCATTAGAGTCGACACCATTATAGAGCAGCACCATTTTCTCTTTGGGAAACCAAGATTCATTTCCTAGGGCGAGGCTGCGGCCAATTTCTTCCGAGTTAACGATCACTTTAGTGAGAATTTTCTGAAACAAAAAACGGTTGAGCCAAGTGCTGCGCAAAGGATGAGGCATGCCTCGGCGGTACATAATATTTTTCACGCCAGCAAGTTTTGCGGCAATCCCGGCACTTTTTAAATCTGCGGGTAAATTCATGATGATAGTGTCGACATTTTTAGATTTAAAAAAGAAAAAGAGAACTAATAATTTAAAGGGATTGAGAAAACTCAAATTCCCAATTAAAAAAGAATAAACATTCAGTCTGGCCTTGACCCCTTGGGTGCGAAGCTCTGAGCGCAGATTCGTCACAAGAATGGTGCTATGACCTCGGCGGTTGAGTTCAATCGCGGCCTTGAAATGCCATTTCTCGCCCCCGCCCCAAGCTTTATTGGAATTAAATAAACAGATCGTTTTAGTCGGAGAACCTTTCATTGTCTCTCAGAGCCTTTGCCAATGGAATCCACTTTGGTAGATTTTTCCAATGATTAAATTAATATTTTTGACTCTGCTTAGTTTACCTCTGTTCGCGCAGGATGTCCGTACAGAACGACACCTGGAAGCCGTTGATGCTTTTAAAAACATGCAGTTTTTTTATAAAGGTCGCGGCATGGCGATCTCTCCTGATCTGATCAAACTCTACGATACCATCAGTCGCACCGGTGTCGGCATGCCTAACCTTGGGCCGATCTATCAGCGTTGGGGTTTAATTTTTGAAAACAATTCTGCCAAAGGAATTTTTTCTGTTCCTTATGAAGGCATGCAAGTGGGTGTTCTGGGCTGTGTCGCCTGTCACTCCGGTAAGGCCGCTGGGGAATATATTGTAGGACTCGGAAATAAAAATATTGATGTCGGTCAAATTGGAAAAGATGCTTACACTGCGATGAAAATCTGGGGAAGTGTCCCAAGAAAAAATCCCGCCTTCAAAGAAGTCCATGAGAGATCTCTGGCCTTTACTAAAGGTCTCGCCGATCCCGCCATGGCCAACATGACTCAAGGTTTAGTCCCCACCAGTTTAATTCGCTCTTGGTTTTATAAAGTTCAGAATATTCCTTTTCCGCAGAATTTTCCCCGCGGTCAGGTAAAAGTGCCACACCTTTGGGGTTACGGTGAGAAAAGAAAATCCGGATCGTTTTGGGACGGGGAAGGTAACGGCGAGCTTGGCGGATGGGGCATTGCTGTTGAGCTTTATGCCGGTCAGACGCCAGAAAATGTGCGCGAGTATTTTGAGCGCGTTCATCAGGCCGAAAATTATCTGGGAGAGTTTCTTCCTCCTAAGTACCCCTTTAAAATTGATAAACTCAAAGCGGAGCGAGGCGAGAAAATTTTTGCTACCACCTGCCAGGGCTGCCACGGGGTGCACGCCAGGGATCCATTCGATCATCCAAACTATGAAGCCACGAAACACATCCCGCTTCGGATTGTGAAAACCGATCCGGATCGCCTGAATTCACTTACTGAAGAATTATATAAATTAATCGAAATCAACCCACTTAATGATGTGATCCAATCCGTGCGAAAAAATGAGCCCGGTTATGTGGCGCAAAAGTTATGGGGGATTTGGTCACGCTTTCCTTATCTGCACAATGGATCAGTGCCCACGGTTTATGACCTGTTACTCGAGCCAACGCTCAGAGCGAAAACTTTTTCGCTTAAAAATGCCGGGGAAAAAGAGCGCTTTGATGAAGAGAAACTGGGCCTCACCTCAATTTCTCTTAAGCATGAGACGGGGCGCAGGCTTTATGATACCAGTCGAGTCGGCCACTCCAATCAAGGCCACTACTTTGAATCCTTTAAAATTTTGTCTCATGACAAGAGACTGGATTTGATAGAATATCTTAAGACTCTTTAAAAGGTTTTTATGCAAATTCTTATTACTGGTGGCGCTGGCTACATTGGCTCTCACGTTGTGAAGGCCCTCGGAAAACTCGGACACCAACTGACTATTTTAGATAATTTATCCACTGGTCACAAACAGGCGATCACTTTTGGTGAATTGGTTGTGGGCGACTTAAATGATGAAAAACTTTTAGATGAATTATTTGCGGCCAAGAAATTCGACGCCGTCTTGCATTTTGCGGGAAGTATCGTGGTGCCAGAGAGTGTGGAAAACCCACTTAAATATTATTCCAATAACACTTTGAATTCTTACCGCTTGATTTCTGCTTGTGTGAAACACAAAGTTCATCAGTTTATTTTTTCTTCAACCGCTGCTGTTTACGGCATGACCGATGACGGAGCAGCTTCTGAGGAAACGGCGAAAAAACCAATGAATCCTTATGGGCATTCAAAACTCATGACCGAGCAGATGCTAACGGATACGGCTTTGAGTTCTCCGCTTCGATTTGTGGCCCTTCGTTATTTCAACGTTTCTGGAGCTGATCCCGAAGGACAAATCGGTCAATCTTTTCCAGGTGCCACCCACTTAATCAAAGTTGCCTGTGAAACGGCTTGCGGAAAACGCGATCATATAAAAGTCTTCGGGACTGATTACCCAACTGCAGATGGAACATGCGTTCGCGATTTCATTCACGTCAGTGATCTCGCCGAGGCCCATGTGAAAGCTCTTGAGTACCTTGTAGAAGGTCATGCTTCAGAAATCGTGAACTGTGGCTATGGCCATGGATTTAGTGTGAAAGAAGTGATTCATAAAGTGCGCCAGATAACGGGTGTCAATATCAATGCCATTGAAACTCCTCGCCGCCCAGGAGATCCTGCCGTCGTGATGTCTAAGGCGGAAAAAATTCGTAAACTTTTTGGCTGGAAGCCGAAGTACGATGACTTAGATCTGATTATCAAATCAGCTTATGAGTGGGAAAAGAAAGGGCTCTATTAATGCAAAAAAAAGCCGTGGTCGTTCATTCTGGTGGGATGGATTCAAGTCTGTGCCTAGCTTTGGCAGTCAAAGAATTTGGCGCCGAGAACGTATTGTCTCTCTCATTTACTTATAACCAGCGCCACGCTCTGGAGCTTGACCGCGCTCGAAAAATTTCTGATTTTTTTAAAGTCGATCATATGGAACTTAATCTGGATTGCCTCTCCCAAATTACTGAGAGTGCTTTAATTGGAACTAAAACCAAAATTGAACACAAAGTTGGTGAAGCCCCTAATACTTTGGTGGTTGGCCGAAATGGTTTGATGGCCCGCCTTGCAGGCATTCACGCCCATTCCTTAGGAGCGAGCTGCATTTATCTGGGAGTCATGGAGCTAGAAGCCGCGAACTCGGGCTACCGCGACTGCTCACGCGCTTATATGGACGTCATTCAAACTGCTCTTCGCATGGATTTTGCCAGTGAAGCTTTTGAAATCCGAACACCACTCGTGAGTATGACAAAAAAAGAAACTATGGAGCTGGGTTTTCAGTTACGAGTCTTGGGCTTTCTTTTAGAAAACACCATTACTTGTTATGAAGGAATTGAAAAAGCGGGATGTTTGAAATGTCCGGCCTGTAAGCTTCGAAACTCAGGGCTAAAGATTTTTTCTCTTGAGCATCCTGAGTTTAAATATTCTTATCGTGAAGAGATCGTAAATCTTATTGCTTAGAAACCACTAGATACTCATGCCAAGCTTCAAGCATCAAGTCTTTGATCTCTTCGCCTTCATCAACATCCGGATCAGTTTCACTTAAGTACTCATCCATATCCATTACTGTGTCTTCTAATTCATCAATCAGTTCGGCCATGTCTTCATTTTTACAAGTTTCCGTGTTGGTACCTGAAAGACTCAAGGCCGTGAGGTAGAAATCGAGCTGATCTTTAGCAGTTCCTAGAAACACTTTTAAGTCACCCGACTCAGGGAAGAGCTTTTGCAGTTCACTGGTTTTATTTTTGACTAATTCATCCCAAAGGATTTTTAACTCTGGGCCTAGTTTCTCAGCGACTTCAGGAGTTTCACTCACCATTTCTTCAAGGGCCTTAGCAAAAGGCAGAGGTCTTTCAGCACTGATAAAGCCCAAAAAGAAGGCCTTAATTTGAGAGGGAGTCATATCCAACTCTGTTTGCGCTATAAGTTCTTGAAGTTTCATTGAATGTCCTTAGTTTGAGAGTAATAATTACCAGATGACGATGATTTTAACCACCCAATAATCAGGAAAGGCTATGATCGCCTCACTATGAAAAATACAGCATCACTTTTTAAAATTGTTTACCTAGGAACGAAGCTCGGGCTTTTCATCTATTTCTTTCAGGATTTTTTGAGTCTTATTTCTTAAACTGATCTTCAATCTTCTCGCCGTTTTGTAAGCGCCAGATTTTTATTGCACGAATAAAGACGTTGTACGAGGCCAAAGCCGAAACCACAAAACCATGAGTTCCATCTAAAAAGCCTAAACGCCAGAAATAGTGTCTGATGAAGCGGCCAAAAGGGCGCAAGACTAAATAAGGCAGACCAATGGTGCGGCCACTTTTTTGAAATTTTTGATAGCGGTCCAGAGCTCCCCAAGTGGTGTAGCGGTCAGCTTTCTTGAGGTAGGACATGAGGTCTTTGTAGGTGTAGTGGATCAACTTGTGCTTCAGGATACTGATTTCGCCCTTGGCCTCAATCTCCGCGTGCACATGCTTATTTTGATAGCGGCATTCGTCTTTTTTAAAAAGACGGATCACTTTATCTGACTGCCAACCCGAATAATTGATTCTTTTGCCCATGAAGTTGTTGC
>CANFNN010000198.1 GCA_947448095.1 Bacteriovoracaceae bacterium
TAAAATCTCAAGGGCATAAGCTTGCCACTGTGACGTTGCATGTGGGAGCAGGAACTTTTGCTCCCGTGAAAGCAGAAAATATTCTTGATCATAAAATGCATGAAGAATTTTTCACGATCGATGAGGAAAATCTCAAAGAGATTCAAGCCGCAAAGTTTCGCATTGCTGTGGGGACAACCAGCTTAAGAACGCTTGAGAGTTCATGGAAAGACGGAAATGTACAATTTGATCATGCTCAAGGATTAGTGGGAACGTCGATCTTTCTTCACCCAGGCAAAGTCGCCCAATCAATTGATGCTTTGGTGACTAATTTTCATCTTCCAAAATCATCGCTTCTCATGCTTGTGAGCTCTCTCATAGGCAGAGAAAAAGTTTTAGAATTGTATGAACTCGCGATTAAAGAGAAATACCGGTTTTTTTCTTATGGCGACGGAATGTTGATTCTAAGAAAGCGTACCTAGATCGGGATGATCGATCCAGGCACGCTTAGAAATTAAAACTTAAATTAGAACTTGTAACCAAGACCTAGGCCCACGATCAGTGGATTGATATTGACTTGAGTTTTAACAGTCCCACCAGCATATTTAGCTTCAACATCTGTTGAGAGATAAAGTTTTTTGATATCAAAGTTAAGATAAAGATTGTCTCCGATTTGGTAATCTCCACCGACTTGGAAAGCGTAACCCATGCTGTTTTTATACGTGACCGAGTTCACAGCACTTGAGCCAGAATCAGCACCATAAAATACAGTGTAGTTTAAACCAGCACCAACGTAAGGCTTAAATTTGCCAAACTGTTTATGGTATTGGGCAAGTAGAGTTGGAGGAAGAAGCGAAACACTTCCAAGGTTTAAATTACCTAAGGCAGTATTGTAGGCCCCAACATTATGAGTGGCAGTGGCCAAAATAAGTTCAGTGGCAAAATTTTCGTTGAAAAAATATGAGAAATCCAGCTCTGGAACCGCAGCATTAGTGATTGTCACATTACCACCAGCAACAGACCCAGTTTCAACCGGCATCACACTGATTGCCCGCATACGAACCATCATATCCGCACCCATGGCAGACATTGAAGAAACCAATAAACTACTACCAAGTAACAATGCACTAACTTTCGTTTTCACAATAACTCCTTTAATAAACTTTATCCAAGAATAGAAAGGAACTAGCGTTTGGTTAATGAGCAGGGTCAGTGTAAAAGGTGATTATAAGCAGTTAAAAATTGTGACTCACTGGGGTATTTTTATTTGAATTTGATATCAAATTCGTAAAGTTGACTTGAGAAGGATTGGTAAATCGAGCCGTTGTTTTTGAATTGATCAAAAGTCCCGATAGTAAGGTGAACAACTTCTTCCTCGTTTCCTTTGTCATAGTAATGTCGGTACTTGTTATAAACTTGTTCCGAAGAAATAAAAGTTTCGTCCGATTGTGGTTCAATAAAAATATAACTATCAATATCTTCTGGTTTTTCAGGATTCACTAAATAGGCATTGATAGCATGATAGAAGCCATGCTCTTTGTTACTTAATGAGACGTAGTAGATAGGAAGTTTTTCTGAGGTTGCGAGTCTTGAGATAATCGTGCCCCATTCCTTCGCCATACCTTCCAAGTCAAAAGTATCCATGGTTTTCACTAGAGAGCTATTTTGAAGATAAAACTGGGAAGCAAAATTGTGACAATAATATTTTCCAGGGATGTAGGCATGCTCATCTGTCTTGTCATCAAGTAGTACCTTCTTGAGGCCTGCAGGAATCGTCTTTGATAGCAACGGATTCGGTTTGACCTTAGGCTTCATATCCTGGCCAAGACTTGGCAGGGAAAGCGTAAGAAGTGAGAGCAAAAATAAAGAGTGGCAATTCTTCATAGCTTCACAATATCATAATTGAGAATAAAGTGGTGGGTGTAATTTCAATTGATGCTGATGCGCGGCACATTGTGCCTCGTTTTCTTCAGGCCCATGAACAAGGATTTTCCAATGACTTTTCTGTATGAAGTGAAAAATCTCGATTTCAACTACCAAATTGAAGGGATTCAGTTCCAAGCACTTAAAAAAGTGAACCTCAAAGTCTCGGCGGGTGAGGTGATGACTTTTGCTGGACCTTCTGGATCTGGTAAATCCACTCTTCTAAACCTCATGGGTCTTATGGAAGAAACCTCAAATGACATGATTTTTTATAATGGAAAATGCATGGGAGGGATGGAAGATGAGGAAAAAAATACCATCCGCCGTTTTGATATTGGATTTATCTTTCAAAGCTTTCATCTTTTTCCCGTTCTTACGACTTATGAAAATATAGAATTTTTTCTCGTGCGCCAAGGGGTTGAGGAGAAAAGACGAAGAGAACTGGTGCAAGAATCCATGGAGGTTCTAGGCATAAGTGATCTGCAAAATAAACGTCCGACTCAGCTCTCGGGTGGACAACGTCAACGAGTGGCGATTGCTCGCGCCCTCGCCAAGCGTCCTAAAGTCATTATTGCTGATGAGCCAACTGCCAGTCTGGATCAAAAAAATGGTGAGGCCGTTGTGGACCACTTGTTTGGGATCAATAAAAAATTTGGAACTACCATTATTGTCGCTAGTCATGATCCTATGGTGCTTCGTCATTCCCCTAAAATCCTCTCACTCATTGACGGCGAAATTCAGAAGGAGAGTCTGTGATTATTAAATTCTCATTTCGAAATATTTGGCGCCAAAGATCCAGAGCGATTGCTGTCCTTGCGACAGTCTCTCTTGGGATAAGTGCGCTAATGATTTATCACGGCTTCAATGCTGGTATCATGAATCAGTACAGAGAAAATACGATCCGTGCCCGCTTTGGGCATGGCCAGGTCAACACCAAGGGCTACCGAGATCAAATTTGGGATAAGCCTTGGTCGAGATGGATTGATCCTGCGTCTCCATTTGTGGCCAATTTGAAGGCAAGACCTGAAGTCGAATATGTATTTCCGCGCATTGCTTTTTATGCTCTCTTAAATAACGGAGAAAAAACTCTCTCTGGAGCTGGCGAAGGTGTTGACGGGAGTAGTGAATCAAAATTTTTTACCACTCTGAACGTGATCGAAGGGAAAATTCTCTCTGATGAAGCCGAAGGTGTGCTCCTTGGAAAAGGTCTGGCCGAGGCACTTAGACTTAAGGTGGGGGACCGAGTGACTGTTCTAGCTAACACTCACTCAGGAAGTTTGAATGCGGTAGATGTTTACGTCACAGGTATCTTTTTTGCGGGCATGAAGAGTTTTGATGATACGTTTTTTAGAATCCAGCTGACCAAGGCCCAAGAGCTACTTGATACCCAAAAAGTTGAATCCATTGCTTTAGGTTTAAGAAAACTTGAAGATTGGCCTAAAGTAGCAAGATGGATAAAAAAGACAAAAGATTTTGAAGCCACTCCTTTTAACGTTTTAGATAAAGTGTATTACCAGAACTCGGTTGATTTTTTACAAGCACAGTTTAATTTTATGTTCCTTGTGATTGTCATTATCGTGGTGCTGGGGATTTATAATACGGTCAGTACAATTATTCTTGAGCGAAAAGGCGAAATCGGAAACCTTCGCGCTAACGGCGATAGTAATCGAGAAGTCTTAGGTCTTCTTCTAACGGAGAGTTTAATCCTTGGGATTCTTGGTGCAACTCTTGGACTTGTGATTTCCTATCTGTGTAACTGGACGATTCTCTCTCAAGGAATCCAAATGCCCCCGGGGCCAGGAATCACTCGGCAGTTCACGACTTTTGTGGAACTTCAATTAAGTTTTATTCCGGTATGTTATTTGATTGGGATTCTTTCCAGCTTCTTTGGAACCATTATGGCCGCACGAAAAGTTCTCAAAATGCCGATCACAGAACTTTTAAGAGGATAGTATGAAGTATTTATTTTTAGTTCTCTCACTTCTAGTTTCAAGTCTCGCTATGGCGTCAGACCTTTTGGAAGAAGTGGATAAATTTCGCAATCCCAGTGACGCCTATTCCATGAGTGTACGGATTGTGTCCACCACTGAAAAAGAAGAATCAAGTTTCTTGGTATATTTAAAGGGTAGTGACAAAACTCTGATAAAGGTTTTGGCCCCGAAAAAAACTCTTGGCCGCAATATGCTTATGATTGGTGAGAATATGTGGGTTTATATCCCAAATATTCGCCGCTCGGTCAGAGTCTCTCTTAGTCAGAAGCTCACAGGAGAAGCCGCAAACGGAGATATCTCGCGCATGCGCTGGGCCGGGGATTATACCCACAAGGTAGAATCAAAGGACGCTAAAGAATGGAGACTCTCACTTGAGGCGACTAAAAAAGGTCTGACGTATTCAAAAATCAATGTTTGGATTGATGCTAAAGATAAAAGGCCTCTCAAAGCAGAGTTTCTTACTCTCTCAGGAAAAACCATTAAAACAGCCATTTATCAAAAATATGAAAAAGTATTGGGCATGATGAGACCCTCGCAGATTCATATTGTCGATAATTTAAGAAAGGATCAGTTTTCGGATATTTTTATCGAAAAAATGGAAAATAAAAATTTTCCAGATTCTCTCTTTACTGAGAAAAGTCTCGAATGATTTTCTTCTTTCTTATCCTACCGCTTTTGGGATGGTCCCAGGATTTTTCTCAAAAAAGTTTTACCATGGGGGCTCGCAGTAGCTTCTTTGTGAACTCTGAAAAATGGGACAATACCTTTTTGTACTATAACCCAGAATACACGGATGAAACCTTTGGGGATTCAGTTGGATTGAGGCGAAAATTTAAATTAAGAGTCTTTGATTACGTTTCAAGTAAGGAAAAAGTCATTATCGACCCCCTTGATGTTTCGATGGAGTTTTTTACAAACAAAAATAGTTTTCAGGTTGGGTTTCTTCGTTATCATTTTTCTGAAACTTTTGGTCTGCAGCTCCTTGATGTGGCGAATCCCCGTGATTATTCAGAGTTTGTCTTTAATGACCTTTCTTGGTCTAAGCGCTCAGTTTTTGGGGTAAATGACACCTATAAATGGAACGATTTTCAGATGCAACTTATTGTCACGCTCTGGCCTAATGGAGATAGGCTTCCTTATGCGGGATCGGCCTTTGATCCAACTGGTGGACAGACTAATTATCAGGGTGGAGTCGTGAATCGCCCTTGGTTAAAAGATTTAGAATACGGAACACGCACTAAATACCTTATGCAAAATGGGCTTGATTTAAGTTTTCTCTACTATCACCATTTCAGTCGTCCAACTTTTCAGGATATTAAAATTTTAAGTGCCACGAATATTCAGTCTCGATCCACGGCTCATTTAGTTGATTCTTTGGGTACTTCTGGCAGCTATGTCTATGAGGAATGGGTTTTAAGGGCCGATGCTCTTTTTACTTTTAGTGATCTTGTTCAAAAAAATCTTCTGTCTTATAAAAAGGAAAACCATTTTCAAGTACTGGCCGGGATTGATCGAAATTTTGAAAAGTTGCTTTTAGGTCTCCAATCCCAGAGTGATTTCACCACTAAGCGGCACTTCTTTGGCGTTCGAAGCGAGTACTCAGACTTTGGTTGGTGGAAGCCCTCAGTCATGATCTTTAAAAACTACCAAAGAGACGATCAGTGGTTTCAAATAAAAAATATGCTTGAAAAAGACCAATGGCGACTCACCATAAGTTATGACAATATTCACGGCGGTAAATCCCAGAGTGATCTCTTTGGCTTCTATCGGAACCAAGACCGCCTTCTGGTTGATACCAGTTTTACCTACTAGCGCTTTTCCAGAACACTAAATTCA
>CANFNN010000199.1 GCA_947448095.1 Bacteriovoracaceae bacterium
CACCAAACCATCAAAGAATTATGGAAAAATCTCATCATTGCTGGAGTAACCCCTTGTGGACTCGCTTCTCGGGATGTTTTACGCCTTGAAGTTTGTTACCCATTGTATGGCCATGAACTCAACGATGAAGTGAATCCCTTTGACGCAGGACTTGGTTGGACCGTTAAAACCGATAAAACAAAATTTATTGGAAAAGAATCGCTGCAAACCAAGCCAGCTAAATATAAACTAGTTAAGCTTTTACTAGAGAAAGGCATTCCACGCGAAGGCTATTCTGTTCTTAATGCAAAAAATGAAGTCATCGGTCAGGTCACTAGTGGAACAATGTCGGTTGTTCTTAACAAAGGTGTATGCCTGGCCCGTATTCAAATTGATAAAGTCCCAGCTGATGAAGTATTTTTGATCGATATCCGCGCTAAAGCTTACCCCGCCCAATTAGTTAAAAAACCGTTTGTAACCGGAGGACATAAATAATGAGTACTAATATCCCAGGAAATTTGAAGTATACCAAAGAGCATGAGTGGGCCCTCGTTGAAGGTGACACTATCACGGTTGGAATCACTGACTTTGCTCAATCCGCACTAGGTGACATTGTATTTGTGGAAGTTCCAGAGGTTGGATCAGATTTGAAGCTTGGATCCACGTTTGGAGTCGTTGAATCAATTAAATCAGTTAGTGATTTATATGCACCAGTTTCTGGAGAGGTTCTTGCTAAAAATTCAGATGTAGAAGGATCTCCAGAAAAAATTAATCAAGACGCTTACGGATCATGGTTAATTAAAGTCAAGATTAAAGATCACTCTGAAATCGATAAACTTCTCACGGCAGAGCAATATCAAGAGTTTTGTAACACCTCTCACTAATTAAAAATCAGGAAGGCATTAGATAAAATTTAAAATTTTATTTGGCCTTCCTGCAATCTAAAGCACTCCGAGAAAATCATCGGAAAATATTTCCATAACATTTAAATCCGTCTTTACGAATGGCCCGAATTTATAGATACTGCGGCACCAATGACTCTGAATATTTGAGGTATTTTTTTAATGGAATCTATTCAGCTTTTAAATACTGCCATTATCAAAAGCAAAGAAAAAAAAATCACTCAATCTTTCGAAGAAAGATTAAGTAAAGTTTGTAACTCTCCAGTCATTGAGATTTTGAACAAATCAATTTCTCAATATGCAGAAGCTCAAAAAATTTCTCGTGATCAAGCTGCTCTTCAAGTTATTGAGTCAATTCGTGAGCTTGATTCTATCTGGTCTGATTATGTTGTCATGGAAGGGATCGACCGTTTAAAGAACCTTCTTAGAAACCCACACTAAGATTTAACTACAAAGCCCCAATCAATCGTTGCTTTACCATTCACTAACAACTCTTTAGGAGGATTAGGAAATGGACCGGCTTCATTAAATGATTCTATTGCTGCATCATCTAGCTCTTTGACGCCAGATGCTCCAAGAATTTTCACATTCACGATTTCTCCCTTAGCGTCTAATGTCACCTGCAAAGAAGTGATCAGATTTTCGCTGGCGGGTAATCGTCGACCAGATCGAAAAATGGCTTCGGCTTTTTCCTGAATACTTTTACCCCAAAACTGTTCAAGCTTTTGGCGAATCCGGTGGTAGAAGCCATAGAACTTATATTCCACAGTGTTCAGGTGAGTAAAATCTCCCAAAGTCACTTCTTCCACATAATCATTTGTAGCTGATAATCCCTGGGCCAATGGATCACCATTTTTCATTCCCTGAAGGGACTCACTTGCTGGAGCTCGCAGCCTTTTAGGCAGACCTTGTTCACCAGCGGCCATACCTAGATCAGATAATTTAATATTCTTAAAATCCACTTTCTTAGCTTCAGATGATTTGGTTTGAGCTTTTTGGGTGACTCTTGCATCGCCCAAGGCTGCT
Organism: Bacteriovoracaceae bacterium; assembly: GCA_947448095.1. Taxonomy (GTDB): domain Bacteria; phylum Bdellovibrionota; class Bacteriovoracia; order Bacteriovoracales; family Bacteriovoracaceae; genus Peredibacter. Next base: position 1,908 of record CANFNN010000199.1, read on the forward strand.
TTTTTGAAGATGTCGACATTCTTTGCCACTGTCTGGCGGTCAAAACTTCTGTCTTTATCGCTTAAAAATGAGTCTTTCTTTTTTTCTCTCGTTTCAGAATCTTCTGATTGAACGATTTGCTTTCTCTGAGAAAGTGCCATTTCTTTCAAGGCCTCTTGAACGAGTTTTACTTTAATCGATTTAACTGTGGGAGAATGGGAAGCAGTTGCAAATTGGTCACGGATTTTAGACAACATAAGAAGGGCATGAACAAAAAGAATTGCTCCAAAGAAAATATAAAATGTGCGTTGACCTCGGGAGATCGAATCCATTCTTGCCTCCATTATAAGACTTTTCGGCATAATCAAGAATTTTCTTAAAGCTGAATTTAATGCGAGGTAAGAGACACGGCACTGGTATTGATAATGTAGTTCTCATCTAGAATATTTTTACCGACTAAAAACTTACGTTTAAGACGTGATCTATCGGCCAAGTTAACATTTACATAAAAAAATGAATCTCCGATCCAGACTTTTTCTTTTATGAAGTATCTTAAATTAGAGCCCAGAGCACTTCTCACCTCATCTATTTTGACTATTGGCCTGACTAACGTTCTCTGAAGCGAGTTTTCATCCATAGTTTCAAATTTTACGTAAAGAACAGAATGACCGTTCTCGAGTTTTTCGAACGTAGAAATGTTTTTAGCGTGGATGGAAGATGATTCAGCACCTGAATCAATTTTAGCAAAGAATTGAAGATCTTTATTTTCACCAATGTGAACTTTTTCAAGATTTCCAATCATTTTTGAAGTTTGCGATGCTGGGAATCTTGCAGGAGTAATCGAAGTTTCCCCACCAAGGAACAGGTTCCCAAATAAAGAGAGACTTAAGAGCGATAAATATATTCCATGAACCCATCTGGACGTCATGAAATATATTCGGAGTTTCTTGTAAAAAATTTACTGATTCATAAAATAATCATCATCATCCATCGTAGGTGGCGTGCCCTTGGGTTGTTGACCGCCTTGCTCAAACGATTGCGGGTCTGAGTTAGGATCAAATCCCTCAGCAAATGACTCAAGAAATCCCTCGGTTGATCCAGGTGCTAGTGGCTTCCCGGTTTCTTTATTAACCAGTAAATTTGTAATGCCTTCTGGAACTTTAAATTCAGGTGAACCATATTTTTGACTTGCAAACCCCATATAATCTATCCACATCGGAAGGGCAGACTTTCCGCCAGTCTCACCGTAACCAATGGAGCGGTTGTCATCAAACCCAACCCACGCACCGGCAACGATATTGGCAGAAAATCCAACAAACAAAGCATCGACATAATTATTTGTGGTTCCAGTTTTGCCACCAATATTTCCGCCCAACGCCTTTCCTGCAGCAGATGCAGTACCGTATAAAGTCACCCCTCGCAGAATGTTAGTCATTATGTAGGCCACTCGAGGGTCTAAAACTTGAGTCGGATTTAAATTCGCTAAAAATGGATTTCCCGTTTGCTTGGTATCAACCTCACTGGCAGCGGATTCTTCTTTAGGAGCCGCCTCAACCTCGGGCCTGGTTGGCCAGGCTGGATCAGCTGCTGGAATTGTATAGGACTTACCATTTCGATCACGAATCGAAGTGATGTTGTGAAGTCTTACGGCCCTTCCTCCGTTTGGAAAAACAGCAAATGCTTTAGTTAATTCAACCAGGCTTATACCAAATGAGCCCAAGGCCAGACTCATGTCTTTAGGGAGTTCCGTTTGCATATGAAAACGGTTTACAAACATGTGAATTTTATCAACACCAAGATCTTGAACTAAACGCACAGTGGGAATATTTCGGCTGACTTCCAAAGCACTTCTCAAGGTCATCGGGCCTTTAAAATCTCCATCATAATTTCTAGGCTTCCAGCTCAAAGAATCATCCACTCCACCTAAGGCCTGAGGAGTATCCATGAGAATGCTTGAAGGGTTATATCCGTTCTCTAAACTAGCGGCATAGATAAAGGGTTTAAACGCCGACCCAGGCTGACGAGTCGATTGAATAACACGGTTAAACTGAGATTTTTGAAAATCCACTCCACCTACCATCGTGACGATCTCGCCGTTATTAGCATTTAAGGCAATCAAGGCGCCTTCGACCTCAGGCTCTTGATCAAGTGCTCCTTCAAAAAACTTCTGCTTAGAGAGAATTGTTTTGATTGCTGGGTCTTTGTATTTTTTAAAAAAATCGGAATGAATCAATTGATCAGAGCCAACCGATTTTTTCTCAATCGAGACCAGAATCACGTCCCCTCTTTTTACAACTTTAGAAGGAGTCTTTTGATTGGCAAAATACATCTGATTTTCGCTAAATTTTCTCTCATGGGCCCAGCCAAAACCAGCCTCGGGAATGATCACGCGAGTTCCCGCAATTTCCGCAAGAATGATTCTTTTTAGATCATCCGCTTCAATAACTACAGCGGGATAAGTTTTATTGACCTGAAGAAAGCCAAGGAAGGGATCTGCACTAGCATTTCCGACATCAACAATATTTTTGAATCGTTCATTAAGTTTCGATTTTTCTTCTTCAAAGTATGAAAGATTTTTTTGAAGTGCACCTTCATCTTCATGAAACTCGTAAATATTTTTCCCATCGACACTAAAAGTGAAAAAGGTAGATTGTTCACGTAAAATTTTCTTTCGCTGCTCAGTTATAAAGAGTGAAATTTCCTCATCATCGTTTAGATGCCTGACTCCACCTTTATATCCCTGCCTCTTATCTAATTCTTTGACTCGATCTTTCACCAATTTTTCAGCTTTTTGCTGAAGTCCCCAGTCCAGTGTCGTAAAGACAGTAAAACCTTGAGTTAAAAATTCATCTGTACCAACTGATTTCATGACCTCCTGACGAATCCAATCTGTGAAATGTCCACCTTTGAACTCATTCGGAATACGAATGCGCATTTTAAGATCTTCTTTCAATGCTGCCTGATATTCTTGGTCATTAATTTTTTTTGTTACAAACATACGCTTGAGAACATAATTCTGTCGCACTTTCGCATACTGCGGATTCACGTAAGGAGAATAACGTCCAGGAGCAACTAACAGACCGGCGACAAGTGCACACTCAGCAGGAGTTGCTGATTCGAGAGTTTTATCAAAGTAGCCTTTAAAGGCAGCTTTAACTCCGTAATAGCCACCCCCTAAATAGACCTGATTCAAATAAAGAAATAGAATCTCTTCTTTGGAAAACTTTTGTTCAATTTTTCGGGCCAGTAAAAGGTCTTTCACTTTTCGTGAGATTGTTCTTTCTTTTGTCAGGAGAAAGGATTTAGCCACTTGCTGAGTGATGGTTGATCCACCTTGAACCAAGCGGCCTTCTTTTAAATTCACAATAAAGGCTCGAAGAATACCGTAGTAATCAATCCCTTCATGATTATAGAAGTTGTCATCTTCGGCTGCTAAAAAAGCATCAACGACTTTTTTGGGTATTTTCGCAAAGGGCACAACATCTCTAGTTTCAGCACCAATTTCAAGCAGTACTTCATTATCCCGGGACATAATCCTGGAATTCATGGGCGGGTTGTAGTCTTTTAATGAGTTAATTTGTGGCAAATCGTTTGAGATAAAGAAGAACATCCCAACCAGAGCAAATATTCCAAATATACCCAATGCCGCAAGCACTGCGAGTGTTTTCACTAAACGTTTCAAGAACAATCCTTCGTTTGAACAGCTGTGAAGAGTATTTTAAGGCTTTTTTGGTAGAATGAAAGAACTACTCTTTGTAATCAATTTCTTTGAGGCTATCACTCAGGATTTTAATTTTTTTCTCAGCACCCTCAAGAGTTTGACGGCACTGCTTATAAAGATC
>CANFNN010000200.1 GCA_947448095.1 Bacteriovoracaceae bacterium
CTTGCCTTCTTCCAGAGAAAACAGATCATTAACAGGTATATTGAGTGCGAGCGAGAGCTTAAGCGCAATTTCAACCGAAGGATTTTTGCAACCCGATTCAATCGAGATAATTGTCTGGCGCGAACACCCCACCATCTCAGCTAGTTGTTGCTGCGAGAGGTCTCCATTGCGCTGCCTAAGAAGTTTTAACTTATTGGTTAAATTCATAGTGGCAATGTAAACTAAACTTTACATCATGTAAACTATTCTTTACACTGCCGTTCATGGAAACATTTAAAAAATTACTCAAGCTTAGTCGATCCGAATGGCCACTCTTAGCGTGGGGACTGGTCTTTTTAGCGATCAGCTCGGCTGCCTTATTAGTCTACCCGCACTCAATCAAACGCATTATTGATGAAGCGATTGCTCAAAAAGATCAATCCCAATTGAATGTGGCGGCTTTCATTGCTCTGGGAGTTTTTGCGATTCAATCCGTAACCTCTGCCCTTCGTTATTATTTTTTTACACTGGCCGGTGAAAAAACCGTCAAACGTCTCAGGGCCCGTTTGTTTACGCAAATCATGGGACAAAATATTACATTTTTTGACCAACAAAAAACCGGTGAACTCTTAGGACGCTTATCTAGTGATACCGCAGTTCTTCAAAATGCCCTGAGCGTAAATATTTCTATGTTGGTTCGAAGTCTGGTGCAAGCACTGGGTGGACTCGTGATGCTCTTTATGACCTCGGCCAAACTCACAGTTTTTATTCTGGTCATCATTCCCCCACTCGGACTCTTAGCTGCCAAGTTTGGAAAAAAAGTAAAAGCTATTTCAAAAAGATCTCAAGATGCATTGGCCGCTTCTTCAGGAGTTGCCGAAGAAGGAATTTCTGGCGTCAGAACAGTCAAATCATTTGCCCAGGAAAACTTTGAGAACAATCGCTATGATCAGCGCCTAGAAGTCTCATTTGGTTTATCTAAAGAAAAAATACGAGTGGTCGCGAGTTTCACGAACCTTGTTTCTTTAGTCGGACTATCGGCCGTAGTGTTCATCATCTGGTATGGTGGGACTCTGGTCATTCGTGAAGAGTTAAGTGTGGGAACTTTAACTTCGTTTCTTCTTTACGTTATTACTGTCGCTTTTTCTGTAGGAATGCTGGGAAGTCTTTGGACTGACTTCATGTCTGCTTATGGAGCGAGTGGAAGAATTTTTGAACTACTTGAAAAACCAACCGAAGATATAGAGACAGGTCTAGCACATATTGAAGCCGGTCAAATTGAATTTCAGGATGTGCATTTTGCTTACCCCTCAAGACCAGAGTTTCCGGTGCTTAAAGGAGTAAGTTTCTCCATTTTTCCCAATGAAACAGTGGCGGTGGTGGGATCCTCGGGAGCAGGAAAATCAACCTTGGTTCAAATGCTGATGCGTTTTTATGAAACAACCAGTGGCTCCATTTTAATTGATGGCCATGATAGTAAATCCTACTCACTCAAAGGCCTCAGAGAATCCATTGGTCTTGTCTCTCAAGAGCCAGTACTTGTTTCGGAATCATTATTTGAAAATATACGCTACGGAAAACCTGAGGCAACAATTTCGGAAGTTCAAAGTGCAGCGAAAAAAGCGTTCGCTCATGACTTCATCACTAGTTTTCCCGATGGGTATGAAACCCTTGTCGGTGAGCGAGGGGTGCAGCTCTCTGGTGGTCAAAAGCAGCGAGTCGCTATCGCACGTGCCCTTTTGAAAAATCCTCGCATTCTGGTTTTAGATGAAGCCACGAGTGCTCTTGATGCTGAAAGTGAACACTTGGTGCAAAAAGCCCTAGAAGATCAAATAGGAAAAAGATCCACGCTCATTATTGCTCATCGCCTTTCCACCGTAAAAAGAGCAGATAAGATTCTGGTCATGCAAGAAGGTCGAGTGGTGCAAGTGGGAACTCATGCAGAATTATTTAAACAAGAAAGCGGTCTCTACCATAAATTAGTGGAGCGCCAATTCGAAAACTCTAAGGAGACTTTATGAACCGTCCCGTCTTAGCACCTGAGAAAGTTTCTCAGAATGCGCTCACTTTTATTTCAGGCTATCACCAAGAAGTTGTAACGGAAGTGGCCAATGCGGTTGCTAGTAACAAAATTGTAGTCGTCGGCATGGCGCAGAACCCATTCGTTGGTAAGGCCAGAAAGGCACTTCAAGATGCTTCAAAAGATTTCAAATACCTTCAGTACGGAAGTTATTTCTCGCAGTGGAAACCTCGCTTAGCGATTAAACTTTGGAGCGGCTGGCCGACATACCCGCAAATATTTGTTGACGGAAAATTGATTGGTGGCTTTAAGGAATTAGATCAGGAATTGAAGGCAGGAAAAATTTAATTATTGTGCTCCTCGCGGCGACAAATTGAATCATCAGGATCATCCTTAGTGAAATTTTCTCTTCACTAAGGAAATCCTTATGAACGAAGTGACTTATACTCTCAAGACTCTCCCAAAAAATACTGATCACCACAAAGGGCCTCTCGAGGCTTCGGTTGTCATTGTTGAGTATGGAGACTTCCAATGTCCCTTCTGTTCGGCCACGGCCAAAGTCCTGGATAAAATCTTTAAGACCTATATTGATGTCTGTGTGATCTTTCGACATTTTCCCCTGCTTGCAACTCATGCCAACGCAGCAATGGCCGCAGTGGCGTCAGAGGCTGCCGCGAAACAAGGAAAATTCTGGGAAATGCATCAAGCACTTTTTGACTCGCAAGATGATCTTTCAACAGAAAATATCCTATCCCTTGCGAGGACCCTAGGACTTAACATGCGGACTTATCTCAATGATCTGGAAGATGAAGATCTGCTTAAACGAGTTCGCCAAGACATGGATCATGGAATGAATAATGGAGTGTTCACAACACCTACCATTTTTGTGAATGGTGTTCGATTTGAAGGACTGCCTACTTTTGAAGGACTAGGCCAGGAGATTGATCAAATTTTAACAGATAATCAGACTTTTATTTAACTGCATCCACAATCATGAATTTAGAATTGGTGGCAATAACCTTACTATTTCCAAATAACTTTTTAAGTTTGATCTGATAGCCCAAATGCGAATTACCAATGACTCTGAGGACAGCTCCCGTTTTGAGAACGTCTCTTGCGTCTTGAAACATTTGCCAGGCAATAAAATCCCCAATGGTATTACTTTGATGAAAAGGTGGATTACAAAGAACGAGATCAAGCGAATTCTTCGGCTGATTTTCAAAACAGTTGGTCCAGTGATAATCGGCTTCATCAGGATAGTAATGTTGAAAATTTATTCTCGCACTCTGAATCGCCATTTGGGATTCATCACTAAAAACCAATTTCGCCTTAGGATTCATTTTCTTGGCCATGATTCCAACAATCCCATTGGCACATCCGAGATCCAGAATGGTTTCAAAATCACCTTTAGGAATATGCTCTAAGAGAAAACGTGTTCCAATATCCAGTTTTTCGCGACTAAATAGATTCGAGTGATTCACTATTTCTTGTTCAAACATCTCAAACTTCACTTTGAGCGGGTACGGTGAATCAACTTTCTCTTTTTGGAAATTCGCAAATATAAGCCGAGCCTTCTTCTGAGCGAGACTCGTTGAAGTAATGCCTATGTATTTATTTAAAAGATCAAAACTTCCTGAAGCTAAATGCTTAACCATAGAGCCGCAGATAATTTGGGAGGAACTGTTTAAATGGTGAGTCAGGTGACAAAGAATATCTTCAAAATAAGACAGATTTTTTGGCAGCTGAATTAAAACATAATCATAAAAGCCTGAGAGCTGATTCAAATCATGCAGCGGAAGAATCTTTTGATGACTATTAATAAGCAATGCCTTGGTGCTCACGAATGAATCTGAATAGCTTGTGAGATCAAAATTAATGAGTCCGCAGCTAATGGCCCCAAATTGATCATTGATGATCAGAATCCTTTTGCCACTTAGGTCAAGAGAATGCATGTGCTTCAAAATTAACTCATCAGCACTATCCCATGCCTGGAGGAGATCGTTTTGACGAAACGGATAGCGTTTTAAGGTTTCCATTTCTTATTCACATCTTTTTTAGGTGTACTTGCGATTTTTTTCATCACATCAAAAGAGACATCAATCATTCCTAACATTTCACCAATATCTTCTTTCATACAAAGCCAAAGCCTTGCGGTCATTTCTGCATCGGCGAGAGCTCGGTGAAATGTTCCATCTGTTTCAATATTTTTATATCTCACCAGTGTCCCAAGCTTATGGTTAGGCGCCTTCTGATAAACGCGTCTAGCGACCATTAAAGAACAAACCATGGGCTGCTTCACCTTGAGACCTACGAGATCAAGTTCAGCGTCGAGAAATTTTTTATCAAAGGAAGCATTATGGGCCACAAGAGGAGTACTTCCGATAAATTGGAAAAGCTCCTTCATCACTTGAGCATTACTAGGGGCCTTGGAAATCATTTGATTGGTGATACCGGTCAATTCCTGAATGAAGGAAGGAATGCGTACTCCGGGATTCATTAAACTCTGAAAACGTTTTGTCATGAGACCATTCTCAACTAAGACCGCACCCACTTCAGTCGATCTCGCTCCCATGTTGGGCGAAATTCCAGTCGTTTCGAAATCCAGAACAATAAAAGAATTTAACATTAAACCTTTTACCAAAAAAAAAAGGGCCCGTTAAGGGCCCTTCTTTATCTTAATAATTTCGTGAGAAATTAGCTAAGGTGCTTACCAAGGATTCCAGCAAGTTCGAACATAGTAACTTCTTTCTTACCGAAAACTTTTGAAAGTTTATCGTCAGCAAGAATGTTTCTTTTGTTCTTAGGGTTTTGAAGATTGTTCTTCTTGATGTAAACCCAGATTTTTCTAACAGCTTCAGTTCTAGGAACTGAAACGTTACCGATTACTTCAGCAAGAGCTGGAGAAGGCTTAAGAGCTTTCATGAAAGCAGCATTTGGCTTACGAGCTGTTTTTGCTTTCTTAGGTGCAGCAGCTTTTTTAGCTGGAGCAGCTTTCTTAGCTGTAGCTTTTTTAGCTGGAGCAGCTTTCTTAGCTGTAGCTTTTTTTGGAGCAGCAGCTTTTTTAGCTGGTGCAGCTTTCTTAGCTGTAGCTTTTTTAGCTGGAGCAGTTTTTTTAGTAGCTTTTTTTGCAGTTGTCTTTTTGGCCATTGAGCCCTCCTATAATCTTGATCTTGTAATTATCATCAACAAATTTTTCTTGTATTGCAACCCCCTTTTTTTGGGGGGTGCTTTTATGAATCAAAATCTCGATCCATAATTGTCTTTCTTCCCTCACTTTTTGCCTTCTCTGCCGCTCTATCTGTCAGTCTTCTGACGTTTTTCGAGAGGGTATCCATTACTGAACCCGCCGTATTCATGTCGTACTTATCTTTTATGTATTGCTTAAGTTTGGAGGCAACAATCAGCACTTCTTGGGACTCTTGAGAGGAGGAAATGGTCTGTTTCGAGACAACAATCACCCTTCTAGGGGCTTCAGAAGCCTCAGGAAGGGCTTCTTCACGTCGAGGAGAGCGCATTTCCTCGGCCCAAGAACTTTTATGATTCATGATCGGATTATGCATATCCCAGCAGTTTACCGAGCAAAATACGTGTTTACTGCAGCTGCTGACGCTACAAACCTGATAAATAACATTAAAACCGATCTCTTTTTTACAACTTCCACACTTGCGCCAATAGCTTGTTTCCATAAATCTTCCTTGATTCAGTTTATTTTTTGATTGTACAC
>CANFNN010000201.1 GCA_947448095.1 Bacteriovoracaceae bacterium
AACTCGTGAAGCCCAGGACCAATTCGCCTTGGCCTCACATCAAAAAGCAGTGGCCGCTCAAAGTCGTGGAGAATTTAAAAACGAAATTTTGCCACTTACGATAGAAAGTAAAAAAGGTTCAAGTATTATTGATACGGATGAAGGGCCTAGGGCCGATACTTCATTAGAAAAACTGGCCAAATTAAAACCCGCTTTTAAAAAAGACGGAACAGTTACCGCTGGAAACAGCTCATCCATCAATGATGGAGCGAGCATGGTAGTCGTATGCTCAGAAGAATTTTTAAAACGCCACAAGCTTACTCCTCTCGCCATGGTTACTGGTGGCGCAGTTCATGGCCTGCATCCAAATATTATGGGTCTAGGACCAGTCGGTGCAGTGAAAAAACTAGTTCATCGATTTGGTTACAAGGTTTCAGATTTTGATTTGATCGAATTGAATGAAGCTTTTGCTGTTCAGGCCTTGTCATGCATTAAAGAATTGGAGCTTGATCCAGCCAAAATAAATAGAAATGGTGGCTCGATTGCTTTAGGTCACCCACTTGGTTGCTCCGGAACGAGAATTATCACTACACTTGTTCACCAAATGCAGAAAGATTCTTCGCTTAAAAAAGGCCTTGCTTCTATGTGCATTGGCGTGGGCCAAGGTATCGCCATATCAGTTGAGAATTGCCAATGAAATTGATTGTTTTAACTTTCATTTTGCTTCAGCAAAGTGCCTTCGCGTGCTGGAAGGTTGAGGCTTCAATGTCAGTTAACCAAGACAAAGTCGAGATCAATCAAAAACTAGATCATGATAAAACCTATTCATTTCCTGCCGGCGCACACATTTTTCACATAAAAATGCCTTCTCAAGGAAAAGAGAAAACAGCGATGCATCTTATAGAATTTGGGGTGCAAAAAAAAACAGGCATAACCCTATCAGAAATTAATGAACATAAAATAAACATTGAAAGCGGTAAGAAAGCCGTTTTCAGAAATAATGATACGAATGGCGAAATAACAACCTTCACGATGAAGATTACGGAAATTTAAAGATGAAAAAGTTTTTGCTGCTACTCAGTTTGTTTTCAATGAATACCTTTGCGGCATGGCAAGTGGAAGTCGCTTTAGGCGTCGATGGACAGACGTGGAAAATTGATAATGCTAAATTTGATGATGGGAAAGAGACCGCCATCACGCTTGGAAATTATCTCGTCAAGATGACGATCAAGAAGAGCAAAGAGGAAAATGGTCTTGATGTTGCCTACTCCGTCCAAGAAAAGAAAGGCGAGAAGTTCGTTTTAGTCAATAAAGGCGACGAGATAATTGAAAGTGGACAAGCTTCAAATGAAATTTTTGCCAAGGGCGAAGCGAAGCAACCAAACACTATTATTACATTAAAATTGAAAAACATTTAAGGAGAGGCCATGAAAGAGATTAAGCTATTTATTAACGGCGAATTCCGTACTTCCAATAAAGACTTTACCACAACAAATCCGGCCAACAATGAACCGGTAGCGAAGGTTTATCTTCCCAGTGAAAAAGATATTGATGATGCAGTAGATGCTGCTGAACATGCTTTTCATTCTCAGGAATGGCGTTCAATGGATCAAAACAAAAGAGCAGATATCTTAGAAGCAATCTCTGAGAAGCTTAAAGAAAGACGAAATGAACTGACGGAACTTGAAATTGCAGACTCAGGATCTTGTGTTCGCAAGGCCAAGGCCGACATCCATAATGCCGCTAATTACTTTAAAGTCCTAGCAGGTCAGCTCCGCAAATTTCAGTTCGAAGTAAAAGATGAAGGTGCTTCCCGAGCTGGCTTTTCTCAAAACTATAAAATTTATGAACCAGTTGGAGTATGTGCACAAATTATTCCCTGGAACTTTCCTTTAGTCATGGCGGCCTGGAAAATTGGGCCGGTCATAGCTTCAGGTTGCACGACCGTACTTAAATCAGCTCAAGAAACTCCAGTGACAGCATCAATTCTTGCAGAAGTCTTGAAGGATGCAGGACTTCCCAAGGGTGTGGTTAACATCATCACAGGCGGAGCTTCTGAAGGTGAATATCTTCTTAAAAATCCTAAAGTTAAAAAAGTTGCCTTTACGGGTTCGACAGACGTGGGAAGAAGAATCATGCAAGCAGCTGGTTCCAAACTTCAAAATCTTTCTTTAGAACTTGGTGGAAAATCTGCCAACATTATTTTAGATGATGCTGATCTTTCCATGGCAGTTGACGGCGCCCTCTATGCCTTTCTTTACCATTCAGGACAGGCCTGCACGTCGGGAACTCGCTTATTTGTTGATCACAAAATTTATCCCGAATTCAAAGATGCTCTTTTAAAAAGAGTAGCCGAGGTAAAAGTGGGTCTTCCTACAGATCCTACAACTGGATATGGTCCAGTCATTAACCAAAAACAATTTGATCGCATCATGAATTTTGTTGATATCACTAAAAAAGAAGGTGGGAAACTTCTCTTCGGTGGTGAAAGAGTGACAGGCGGGGAATTTGATAAGGGCTACTACATTAAACCGACTCTCTTTGAGGTAAATTCTGATAATACTATTTTCAATGAAGAAATTTTCGGGCCAGTTTTAGCCATCACTCCTTTTCAGACTGATGCTGAAGCCATTCAATTGGCCAACAAATCCATCTATGGTCTAGCAGGGGCCGTATGGTCAAAAAATCCAGAACGCGCAAAAAATGTGGCCAAGCAACTTGAAACAGGAACTGTCTGGATCAATGAATATCACCTTTTAAATCCAGGCATGCCATTCGGTGGTCAAAAGCAATCAGGCATCGGCAGAGAAATGGGTGAAGAAGGAATAAAATCTTACCTTGAAGTGAAACACCTTTGGATTTCTGACTGTGATGAGCGCGCTAAAAAACCTTGGTTTGATGCTATTTTTTAAGGATTAATGTGAACAACTTTAACAATTGTATAATTTTATTTGGCGGCTCCTCAGAGGAGAGAATGGTTTCTGTGGCATCTGCCCAAAATCTCTCGACCATGATTCCTGAAGCGGCCCTTTGGTTTTGGAGTCAGGATGGGAAAATATTTGAAATTTCTCAAACTGAGCTCTCAGAACACAATAATGCTTTCGTTTCTCAGTTTGTGCCAAAGTCAGGAGCGACGTTTTCGTCTTTGAATTCTTCCCTTGAGGCGATGAAAGACAAAACAGTCATTATCTCTTTGCATGGAACAGAAGGTGAAGATGGGACTCTTCAAGAATTATTTGAAGAAGCGAAGATTAAATTTACAGGCAGTAATTCTAAATCCAGCAAATTGGCCTTTGATAAGCGGGCGACTAAAAAGCTAGCTGCTTCCAATGAGCTACCGGTGGTAACTGATCTGGCGTTGAATAACTTTGATAATGGGGAAATTGAGAAACTGAATGTTTTTTTTTCTTGAACATAAGAAAATTGTCCTTAAACCACTGGCCAATGGTTCGAGTGTCGGACTTTACATCATTTCCAATCAAGAAGAGTTGAATTCTGCGATCACTACGATTAAGGCCAAGGATATTATTTCTTATATGGCAGAGCCATTTATTACTGGCCGAGAAATTACGGTAGGTGTTTGGCAAAAAAATTATCATAAAACTATTTCTCTTCCCTGTTCGGAGGTCAAAGTTCTTCAAGGTGGCCAGTTTGATTATCAGGGAAAATATTTAGGAAAAGGCATTGAAGAGCTTACTCCTGCCCCATTAACTGAAGAAGAGACAAACGCTTGCCAAGAACTCGCCCTAAAACTTCATTTTTTAATTGGCTGCAAAGGATATTCAAGAACAGATATGATTTTGACTGAAACTGGACCAATTATTCTGGAAATCAATACACTTCCAGGTCTAACCAAGGCTACTTTCATTCCTCAACAGCTTTTAGCTATCAAGACAGATCTAAGAACATTTTTCACTTCACAAATATCGCTCAAATAAAAAGACCCACCATACGGTGGGTCTCCATCATCTTATGATTTTTAAGCAGGGATTAACCAATCAACTTTAGTGCACTCTGACCACTCATGTTTGCCTGAGCAAGTACCGAAGTACCGGCCGCTCCAAGAATATCATTTTTCGCTTTTGTTGCTGTTGCTTCCGCGTAATCAACATCACGAATTCGAGAGTTAGCAGAAGAAAGGTTTTCTACGTTAACTTGCAAGTTATTCGACGTAGATACTAATCTATTCTGAATACCACCAAGGAAAGCTCTTGAACCAGAAACTTTTTCAATCGCGCTATCGAGTGATGCAAGTGACTGCTGAGAAGCTTCTTTAGTAGAAACATCTAGCTCGGCCACTCCGAGGCTGCTTAAGCCTGAGTTTACTTGCTTCGCATCGAATGAAATTCTATCTTGGAAGTCATCGTTGTTTGCACCGATTTGAAAATCGTACTTATCGCCTTCTCCGTTCAGAAGCTTTTTGCCGTTAAACTCTGTCACTTGAGAGATACGATCTAATTCAAGTTTTAAGTTTTGGTATTCCATGTTCGACATACCACGCTCAACATCACCAACAGTATCAGAAGATGTTTGAACAGCTAGTTCTCGCATACGAGTAAGGATTGCAGAAGATTCGTTTAATCCGCCTTCAGCCGTTTGTACCATTGAAATACCGTCGTTGGCGTTACGATCAGCTTGTTTTAATGAACGAATGTTAGCTTTCATTTTCTCAGAGATCGCGAGACCTGCAGCATCATCAGCAGCTTTCGTGATTCGAGTACCAGAAGATAACTTAGCTAAGTTACTTTCTGACTCTCTTCCATTCACGCTAAGTGAACGTTGAGCAGCAATTGAAGAAACGTTTGTGTTGATACGTAAACCCATGAAATCCTCCTTGGTTTTTCTTCCACATCCATTCCTTGATGTTCAGTTCCCAACCTTGAGAGACTTGATAAGCTTCCGTGCTTAAGTAGTAATTTTGTTAGTGTCAAAACACTCTTGTGTCAGACATACCTCTTCTCGGAGGATAAAAATGCAACTTAAGAATTATTTGCGGGTAAAAAACAACTTTATACTGGAGTATTTCAATAGGCGAAAACAAGGATCTTTTAATATTTCAGCACCTTAACTCTACCCAGACTGATCCCCGACTGTTATGATTGCAGAATGAATTTATCTGTTCCTATAATTATTTGTGATGAAAACGATGATATTCGATTACTTTTGAAAGAAATGCTCACAAAACATGGTTATTTTCACCTAGTAGAAGTACATTCCTCGCAAGAAATATTGCAACTTATATCTGATGAGCAGTTTATTTTGATTCATAAAAATCTCTTGAATGATCAAATTAAAAAAAATCTTTCACAGAGAAAAAATTTTTTAATTATTGCTCAACAGGACTCTGCAGAGACAGTTAGTCTAGCGGCTCACTTTGGTGTGAATCATTTAATAAGTTTTCCGTACACTTCAAAGTCACTGGTAGAAAAAATTAATATGCTATTGAATTAGTGGTATTCGGAATAGGGAAGATTATTAATCCCAAGCCAATACTTAAGATCGACTTCCACATTTTTATCAAATTCATCAATTTCATATTCAGTATTTTTAACTAAAATTTTTGCATACGTAAGGACACTGCCATAATTCCACTGACCCAGATCCAAGTTAACCATTCTAGTCCACGTGCC
>CANFNN010000202.1 GCA_947448095.1 Bacteriovoracaceae bacterium
AATCCGCCGTCTTTAACTAGTCTGAGTGAATCAGCGAAGATTTTTGTATAAGCATCTTTAGCGGTTTCTACAGATTTTTGATTAGGAGCAAAACTTGGAGGATCTGCAATCACGATATCCCACAGTTTCTTTTGCTCATTGGCTTCTTTTACGAATTCAAAAGCATCCGTGCAAATCGCTTCATGCATCTCAGAAGCGAGAAGATTGATCTCCCAGTTGAGTTCAGAAGCTTTGATCGCCTGAGGGGCAATATCTACGGTTGTGACTTTGGTCGCTCCACCAAGACCTGCATAAACTGAAAAGCCACCGGTATAACCAAAAAGGTTGAGGAGTGTTTTTTCTTTAGCTATCGTGCGGATGAAATTTCTATTTTCTCTTTGGTCCAGAAAAAAACCAGTTTTGGCCGCATCAATAATATTAGTGCGGAATTTGACTCCGTTTTCAAGAAATTCTAAATCCGTCAGGTTGTGGCATTCACCAGCAAGAATGACACCTTTGTCTTCTTCTTTGTTTTTGCGTTTATAATAAACACACTTTACCGGGATCACATTTTGTTCCATGAAATAATTGGCTATTTGCTCTTTATTCCAAAAGGCTTCTGAAGCTGTGCCGTCGAGTTTAAGCACCACAACTCCAGCATAGTAATCGGCAACTACTCCTGGAAGCTCATCACCTTCGCCGTTAAAAACGCGAAAGCATTTATTTTCCAAAGTCAGGAGATGTTTTTTATTTTTAAGCGCGCGTGACATACGGGCAACGACTTCAGTATCAGTGAATTTTTTATCCCCGATATTCAAAACTCGAAAGGCGAGGTTGATGCTTGGTGAGTAAAACCCATGCGCCAGTACTTCATTTTTATGACTCATGAGAATGCCGTAAGATCCTTCGGCTACTTTGACTTTTTCAATAGCATCCGAAAACACCCATGGATTTCCACGTTTAATATGTTTTGTAAGGTCTCGAGTAAGTTTTAAGCGCTGGGACTTATCAAAGGAAAAGTATTTCATATTTGGACTCCTTTAAGGAACCAGGTTACTTCGTGTTTATTATGATGAAGGTGAACAATTTGTGAGCCAGGAATTTCTAAAAATTTGAGCGTACTTTCCCAATCGACGTCGGCCTGATATTTTAAAGTGCAGACAAAATTTCTGACTTTCCCCGCTTCTAAAAACCGCTTAACAAGGTTCAAAAGGCGCTCCGGGTAGCAAATAATATCAGAACAAAACCAGTCAAGAGTTTCAAAATCTTTGGGATCAAGTCCAAAGGCACTTTCCTGCCGATAAGTAATTTTACCTAAATCTAAAATGCGTTTTTCAATGGGTGCTTTATCTACACTGATGGTGTGATCAAAGTTTAGTTCCCTTAAAACCCATGTCCAACCACCCGGACACGAGCCCACATCAATCGCCGTTCCACCAGAAATCGCTTCCGGAGCATAGATCGTAAAAAACTCCCAAAGTTTTAAATAAGCGCGTGAGGGCGGCATGACCTTATCTTCTAAAAAAGTCATCTCACCCAAAGCAAAGGGGCTTGAAGTCTTGGTCGAGGCAAGGATTTGATCTGGAGCGATTAAAGTCCAAAACCCCATAGGAGAAGCAGGAAGGGGATGACGAACAGGAATCGGTTTTTGATTATATGAAGGAAGCTCATCTTGGATTAACTGCGCCCGACGGTGGTTGCCCACAGTGAAGAGTCCCCAGTTGCGGCCCAAGGCCTTTAGTTTTTTGGCGCCATCGCCTATAGAGGTAATGGTAATCGCTTCCAAATCAAAGGCCGTCATTTGGGCCCAGATCATGGCCTCATGTTGACCCTCAACCAGGTACAATCGGTCTAGTTTTTGAGCGATTTTAAGGCCTTTAAGCGCCAGCTCTTTTTCTAGTTCGACTTCGAACTTATAAATGGCGAGATATCCTGTATAAATTAACATGCCTCTCTATACACTATAAAACCAGCGTGTTAAAAGCCCCATATGATACATACGAAAAAAAACCAAGAAATGAAGGTCTATGGCCGTCGTGCTGCTGAAACTCTGTTCAAAAAACGTCCCGAAGACCTGATTCGGGCCTACGTGACCCGAGACGGTGTCTTTGATTTTAAAGATTTAGTCCGCTACTGCGTGGACCATAAGCTTGCCTACCACGTTGTGGAGAGCGAAGAGCTGGATAAACTAAGCCGGGCCACCCACCATGAAGATATTCTTCTGGTCGTTAAAACGAAAAAAATTCCTCTGGTGAAAGAACTACTCTCGACTGAAGGCAGATCCCTGATCTTGGCCTTGGAAGAAGTAGAGAATCCTCATAACTTAGGCGCCATTATGCGCTCTTGTGCTCACTTTGGTGTGACTGGAATTATTTATGAAGCGAAAGTTCCTGTGGCGCTTACTGCTGCGGCCTACAGAACTGCTGAGGGAGGAGCCGAAAGTATTCCTGCCATTCATATTTCTAATTGGAATGATGTTCTTGATCTCGCGAAAATGAAGGGCTTCAAAACTCTTGCAACTTCTAGTCATAAAGGTGAGTCACTTTATAAAACAACCTTTCCCGAAAAAACTTTGCTCTTCGTTGGCGCTGAAGGGGTAGGGCTTTCTGATAAATTGACTAAGGCCATGAATGGATTGCTTTCAATTCCTGGAACTGGCGAAGTAGAAAGTTTGAACGTTTCAAACGCTACGACAGCAATTCTTACAGAATGGTTTCGCCAAGGGCTTTAGTGAATAGCGGCTTCTAGAATCGCCTGAGTGAGTTGACCTTCGGCTATATCTTTTCCACTTGCAGTCAGAGTCTTCATACATTTTTGAACCAGGCTATTGGCCTTAGCCACACTTCCACCAGTTTGAGTAAGCGCAATCTTATGAATTTTGGCGAAAGAGAAAATCGCTCCCGCAAAATCCATAATGTAATTAATGCGAAGATTTCTAAAGTCATTGTAGTGTCTTGCCATATTCTCATCTAAGTAAAAATTATTCCCAAGACCCCTTCGTGCATAGGAGAGCTCCCTATAGAAAGCCTTCTCTTGTTGCGCTCGGTACAGATAGTAGGTTCCTGACACTACTCCTTTTGTCATGGCCGCGACCGTTAACAGTAGGGCCACACCTTCAGGTGCTCCGATGCCAGAAACTGTCAGCGCAACTCCAATAATGGTTCCACCCCAGGTTACCATTTTATCAATGCTTTTTCTTCTTCTTGCGTCTCCATCAAGAGACAACACACTATCGAGAGCGTGACCAATCCCTTGCGGAAAAGTCATCATGGCCTCAGAAGTTGCCGAAACATTTGTCTGGGTAAAGTATTCCAGAGTCTCGTTCGCCTTTTTGAGAGTCAGAGTCGAATCACTCAATCTTTGATTGATATGAGAAATATATTTTTCAACATTGTCTGTTGCCTCATTAATGGCTCGGCGAAGAGCTCTTGCATCTCTCTCAAGTGTCTCAGGCTGGCAGCCCAGTGTAGTTCCCAGAGGCCTGTGATCCGAAGTGAGAATCGTTAAGCTATTAGTAAGGAAGAGCACTCCCAGATCGTGCTCCTGAATCGTTTTGCTAATGGCCTGAATTTTTTGCATCGCCATTTGTGCATAAATATGACTCATGTCGACTCGTGTATTGTCTTGAACGGCCACATAAACTTCTCTTCCAGAGTAAGGATCTACTGGAATCTTTTTTTCCGGCTCATCAAAGATATAAAAATTATTTTTTAAGTCCGTACAAAAACTATTCACAACGTCTTTGCCGCCCAGATAGTTTTTCACAAAGGTCTTTTTAGTGCTTTTGATATAGGCAATGGCGGAGGATTTATAATCTTCTTTTTCTTTTGAACTACAGCCATCACAAGTTCCCTCTAAAAAAGAACTTACTTTTGATTCAGTCTGCTCAAGAGAAAATTCGCCTGTTAGGTAATGGACACTGGCAACTGTTTTTGCTGCATTTGCCACTGCTCGAATATAGATCCTGTGATTCAGCTGGATTTTTTCTGCCAGTTCTTGATTCTTTTCACGAGATTTGTTTTCTGAGGTTTTTAAAAAAGTAGCTAAGCTTGGGTTGCCTAATGAGGCCTGGTTTTCTTTAGGGAATAAATACTCATAGCCCGTGTGAGCATCAATTTTTAAGAGCGAGCTAGTGTCTTTGGCAAAAATAAAAAAGGGAACACGGTAATTGGTTGTCTTGCCGTTTTTGGTGACTGATATATCATTCCACCGATTATAGAGTCTGCCTTCTTTGACACCACTATATTTTCCCAGTTGGATCAACATAGCGTCGAAAATATTTTTGCCATATTCGGAAATTTTTTTGTCTTTGGTTTTCGTCTGCCAGCGCTGGTAAAAAATTTCTTGGTGAAGAGTGGTGTAAAACTCTGTTTGAAGTTCAATCCATCCAGGTGCCCAGAGGAGATTCATTTTTTTCTGATCTTCAACGAAACTTTCAGTCAGTTTTTCTGGAACAACATTCATTTCCTGGGCAAGCTTTTGCTGCATTTGGGTTTGAACATGTTGCAGGTATTTTTTGCGATCACTACTTTGGAAATAAGGATCCCGGGTGTCCACCATCAGATTTTCCAGGGAGTTATAAGTCGCAGGAACGGTTTTTCCCCAAGTGCTCAGCGAAAGAAAAGCGAGTCCTAAATAGATGAGATGAAGCCGCATGAATGGGCTTATCGGATTGAGGGTATATTACTTGAGTTGAATGGTTTTTTCAGTAGCTTTTGGCCGCGACAAATATACCGGCGGGCAGGATTCGCTCGTCATTCTGATGCTTTACGCCCAGCTCGCCAGGATTCACTTCTTTCCAGCGTCTATCATAAATCATGTTTCTCAGGGCCTCGGGTTGAACGCCGTGGGTGTGACTAGTGAGAAATAAAAAGCTGTTCTCTTTATTTAATACCGCGAGCATGAGCTCGCTTAAGACATGAATACTTTTTTCAAAATCCCAGACTTCTTTTTTTGCCCCATGGCCCCAGCTTGGAGGATCGGCCAGAATTCCGTCATAGGTAAAATTCTTTTTAAAAGAATGTTTTAAAAATTCCTGCGCATCTTCTTGAACCCAGCGCACACTCTGAGCGGGAAGCTTACTTAAGGCGAGTGAATCTTTGCCCCAGTCTAGAACACCCTTAGAACTGTCGACGTGAAAGACTTCAGCACCAGCTGCTGCCATGACTAAGCTTGCGCATCCAGTGTAGCCAAACAAGTTGATTACCTTAGGAGCTCTTCCCAGTTTTTCTTTAAGAACTTTCACTTCATTATAAAGCCAAATCCAAACTGGGATTTGCTCAAAAAATACGCCGCAGTGACCGAATGAGGTAAATTTTAAACGAAACTGGAGTTTTCTTCCTTCAATTTCAAATGGCAGTGCCAATGTCGGTGAAGGCTCTTTTCTGTGCTCCCATTTGCCGCCACCGTCTTTGGTGCGGATACAGTTAGAATTCGCTAGGCTCCATTCGTTGGCGTTAAGCCTTGGTTTCCATATCGCTTGCGGAGCGGGCCGAGAGACTTTTATACCGGCGATAATTTCTAATTTTTTTCCGAGCCCTGAATCCAGGAGTTCGTATTGAGGTAATTGTTTTGTGATCATTGAATATCAAATGTAACGAGGATGTTAGTAGAAAAAAC
>CANFNN010000203.1 GCA_947448095.1 Bacteriovoracaceae bacterium
GAAGACCATTATTCCATCATTCATCAACAGAATATGCCCATGGATATTGAATGGGCCAAAGACGGAAAATCTGGTGAACTTTTTATTCTTCAGGCTAGACCTGAAACAATTCATACCCAGAAAAATGAATCGTTAAATGAAACCTTCACTTTAGAAGAGAAGTCTCAAATTCTTCTTAAAGGTCGCGCGGTAGGAACAAGAATTGGTTTCGGCAACGTCAGAATCATTCACGACGTGAGTGAGCTGAATCTTTTCAAGGAAGGAGAAGTCCTGGTCACCGATATGACCGATCCCGACTGGGAGCCAGTCATGAAAAAGGCCAGTGCCATTATCACCAATCGAGGTGGCAGAACTTGTCATGCAGCCATCGTCAGTCGTGAACATGGAGTTCCCTGTCTCGTGGGAACTGGCAAGGCCACCGAAGTGTTAGCTGATAATCAAATAGTGACTGTTTCATGTGCTCAAGGAGATGAAGGGTACGTTTACGAAGGGGCTTTGAAATTCACGAAGAAAAGAATCGACACTAAAACATTTCAACATACAAAAACGAAAATCATGGTCAATCTTGGGAATCCGAACGAAGCCTTTAAAACCTCGCTTCTTCCTGTTTCAGGAGTGGGTTTAACACGAATTGAATTTATTATTAACGATCTCATTAAAATCCATCCCATGGCCTTAGTGAATTTTGAGTCCCTAAAAGAGCCTGAAGTCAAAGAGGCTATTTCCAAGATCATTGGAAACTATACTCATAATCCCCAACAATTTTTTATTGATAAACTAGCCGAAGGCATTGGCACTATTGCAGGAGCGTTTTATCCACGGCCCGTGATTGTGCGTTTTTCTGATTTTAAAACCAATGAATACGCAAATTTATTGGGGGGAAAAGAGTTTGAACCGACTGAGGAGAATCCCATGCTCGGGTTCAGAGGAGCGAGCCGCTATTATCACGAGACCTATCGTAAGGGATTCGCTTTAGAGTGCCTGGCGATCAAATTCGTCAGAGAAATGATGGGTCTCACTAATGTTAAAGTCATGATTCCATTTTGTCGCACGACTAAGGAAGCAAAACTCGTATTGGAAGAAATGGCAAAGAATGGACTCATTCGCGGCGAAAACCAGCTTGAGGTCTATGTCATGGCAGAACTTCCTTCAAATATTTTAAGCGCTAAAGCTTTTTCTCAATACGTTGATGGCTTCTCGATTGGCTCCAATGATCTGACACAAATGGTTCTCGGAATTGACCGAGACTCATCAATTCTGGGAGAGCTCTTTGACGAAAGAGATCCCGCTGTGATGCAAATGATTGCCATGGCGATTGAAGAGGCCAAGGCTTGTCATCTTCCAATTGGCATTTGTGGGCAGGCGCCGAGTGATTATCCTGAGATCACAACTTTTTTGGTTGATAATGGAATTGATTCAATTTCAGTCACGTCGGATGTGGTGTTGAAAACAATAGAGATTGTGGCAGAAGCTGAAACAAAAGAGGACTTCAAGATCGGACTCATTCATGAAACAGAAGAAGACCCCTACAGGAGCCTTCTTCTTTAAATCCCAAAAGGACTAGAAATTCATTGTAACTTTAACTTTATCGATTGTTTCTACTTCGTAACCATTGTCATGCTTAACTGAGTAGTACTTAGTAGAGAAAGTGCATTTTCCAGTAGGACGGATTGTTGTCCCAAGAAAAGTCTTTTTCACTGTAGCACAAACAATTTCTTCACCAGAAACATTGATCACAACAGCATTTTTTTCAGCGCTGAAGCTCATTCCTGGAATTTTAACTCTTTCTTCTGTGGCCGACATATCTTCGTTGTATGCAGGAACAAAAGTCAGGTTAACCCAAGCGCGACCAAGCTCTTTGTTGATAGCAAAATCGTGCTTCACATCACTGATTCCACGAAGCTCATAAGTAGGAGCATCGAATACTACAACTTCACCTGCGAAAGCTTGAAGCGAAAGGGCCAACATTAGGGCTGCGATAATTGTCTTCATTGTAAACTCCTTAAAAGTTTGTTGTTTTGTTAAAGGTTTTATAATCAGGAATAGTCGCAAAGTATCGTCAGGTAATTGTGAGGGGTTTGTGAGGAGGTCTTAACATATTATCCTAAGTTAAGAGTCTCATAAGTGAGAATCGGTAAAACCCCTGCTAAACGACCGAAAACTGGTTCTAATATGTCCTACTTACTTATTTAAAAAACCTTCCTATAATCAAGGCATGAAATTTTCATTTTCACTTTTGCTGCTCCTTTTTTCGACTGCTTCTTTTTCTCAGGTCACTTTCAAATGGCTTGGGACATCGGGCTTTATTCTCAGTGATCAAACCACCACGCTGATGTTTGATCCCGCCATGACTCATGTGCCGATTTATGATTTTCTTCCCTTTATGACCGTCGAATCTGATAAACCTGAAGTGGATTTCTGGATGAATAAATGTGGTCTTAAATCTCTTCAAGCTACATTCGTGAACCACGCTCATACGGATCACGTCATTGATGCTCCTTACGTGGTAAAAAAGTTTGGAGGAAAACTCTATGGCTCAAGTTCCGTATTGAATGTGGGGCTAGGCCAAGGACTGACGAATTTACAAGTTCAAAAAATCAAGCACGGTGATTCTTGGAAAATTGGCGATTTTATTATTCGTCCATTTAGAACTCCCCACGCTCCTCACGTTCTGGATATTATGCTAATGGATGGGCACATCGAAAAACCTCTGCCTACACCGACATCGCCGTGGAACTATTTAGTGGGAGAGACTCATAGTTTTCTCATCACTCACCCTAAAGGCAGCATTCTGTTCCAGGCAATTGGAAAGATTCATGACATCGACACCCTTAAAGGACTAAAAGCAGATGTTTTACTGCTGACAATTGCGAATCGAAAATCGTCTGAAGACTTGATTCAAAACAGAGTTAATCCTTCTCAGGCAAAATTAATTATTCCTCTTCATCACGATAATTTCTTTATTCCGATGAAGCGCGAAAATGGTATTGATGAATTATGGGGAATTAAGGCAAGCGAGTTTCAAGAAAAGCTTAGTCTGCACGCCAAACAAATTAAATCTAGCTGGCCTCAGTACTGCCAAGCGATTTCTCTTTTTTAAAGGAAGCCGGTTTATGAAATTTCTTCTTTCGTTTTCGATCGGTATCATCTGCTGGCCCGTACTTGAATATTTACTTCATCGATTTCTTGGCCATGATTTAAAACTAAAAACTCTGTTTAAAAAAGAACATACGAGACATCATGCTGAGACCAATTACTTTGCTCCCCTCACTTATAAAGCTCTAGCAGCTGCTCCTGTTTGTAGTGCCGCCGTGTTGCTTGTTGGTTATCTTGCTGGTTCGTGGGCAATTGGAGTCACTTTTACGGCCGGATTTTTAGCGATGTTTTCACTCTATGAATGGGTCCACTGGAACATGCATGCCTCGGCTCCGAGTTCCAAACTGGGCATGAAACTGAGAAAGCATCACTTGGCCCATCATTTTCATAATCCCAAAATGAACCATGGAGTGACGACTATTTTCATCGATAAACTTGCGGGAACCTATCTTCCTGTTGAGGTGGTGAAAGTCCCAAGGAACATTCCCCTTCCTTGGTTATTTGAAAAAGGCAAAACAACCATTGATCCCAAATTTGCCAAGGATTTTTTACTCAAATAGTCTGTTTTCTCTCTGAGCGAAAGTACAAGTAAATCAAGACGGCGGCCAGTCCTGTTAAGAGATGCCATAGCCCGTGCCCATTCATCCATGCGTAAGGATCACACCAGACTCTGTTCTTATCCAAAAGCCAAACTGTCTGAGCGACTCCATAAGAAGTCACGGCACCTGCCAGAAAATATTTATTCATTTGAGGCGCCAGCCGCTTTTGAATCCAAAGTGTTTGGATCAGGGTGAACAAAATGCTCATCCCAAAAAGCCAGCGACGAGTATCAGGATAATAATTAATGATGAGGCCAAGCACCACACAAGATGAAAAATAAAAGATTAAGAAGCTATTTAACTTGAAGAACCTGGTGCGATAAAAATTGTAGGAGATATAGAACATGGAGACCAAGTACATCCCAAAGACATCAAACCATTGCCCGATGAAGGTTTGCGAAGCGTGATAAAAAAATGAGCCCAGGCCTACAAAAACAAGGGCAAATCCATAGAGCCTAGGAAATATTTCAAGCGAATTAAGTTCATTGGTTTTATTCGTAAGGCTTCGGGCCTTAAAAAAGAACACGAGGCCAGCTAAAATAAATAAGAGATTCGTCCAAGCGTTCACAGGCTCTAAGATCCAGGCACCAGTTCTGGCAGCTTCGCACCAGCAATCGGGTAAACAGGTTGCCGGTCTCCAGCTTGTCCAGTCCATGAAGGCTCCTTGAAAGAATGGTTTATCATAGCCTCAAAATAACTTAACACTCAAAGAAAAATTGGCGAGAATAGGTGCATGATTAAGTTTGTCCTCTTTTTCCTGATTATTTTAATCTCCCTCCCGGTCTTTGCCGTGGTCGAGGGTGAATTCAGTGCGTATTCCAATTTTATTTGGCGAGGGACAACCTTTTCGGAAAATAAACCGGCGATTCAAGCAATCGTTGATGCCCAAGAAGAGCATGGTTTTTTTCTTGGAACCTTTGTTTCCAATGCCGAATTTAGTGATGAAGCCCTCAGTAAAAATGGACACGTGACTCAGGAAGTGGATTTTTCAATCGGAAAACGTTGGCAGTATAATCTTTGGGAAATTCAACTCTCGTACAATCGGTTTACTTTTCCAGGTGCCGGGGTTTTTGATACCGATGAATTCAATGTCTTTTTAAACTACCGCAGATTTATTCTAGAGCTATCCTACATGGATGATTATTTTGGTTACCAGAGCTCTTACCGCTACGTGCGCCTAGGACACGAATGGAGTTACACTAAGTCACTCGGGGCAACTTTATTTGTTGGCTACAATTCGTTTGGCTCACCTAAAGGTGGCATAAAATCTCGCTGCTTAAACTCTGGTTGTAGTGAGATCGCTCAAACCACTCACGGTGCGGGTAATCCCAATTACGTTGACATGCTTTTGAGTCACCGTAAAATCATGAGTAATGATGTGATTATTGAACTCGCAATCAACTGGACCAACCGCTATGAGTACACGGTTGAAAACAACACTGTGAGTAAGGATCCGGCAAAAGATTTTGCGGCCATTGTGGGATTGATTCTTCCCTTTACACTCTAAGTTCAGAATTATTTTCTTTCACTCACAAATTTCAGTCGTGAATAAACGAGCATCTGGTTATTCGCAGGCATATCGATATCATCAATCAGTTCAAAACCATTTTTGATCATGGCCTTATTAATATCTTCAAAAGATCTAATGCCGCTAGTGGGATCACTTTCTTTGAGTTGGCGGTCAAAAGCCTCATTACTTGGTGAGGTGAATTGCCCGTCATATTTAAAAGGCCCATAAAAAATCGCTCGTGAGCCTTCGCGCAAGCGATGACCCAGTAACTTAATCAGCGATTTTCCTTCTTTCCAAGGCATGATGTGAAAAGTGTTGGCAGTAAAGACTACGTCAAATTTGAGTTTTGGGAAATCATCCTTA
>CANFNN010000204.1 GCA_947448095.1 Bacteriovoracaceae bacterium
AGAGGTTTGGGAGAGCTTTTTGTTTTTCTCTTCTTTGGGCTCCTCTCTGTCGCAGGAACTTATTATCTCCTAAGTGAAAGATTGAATGGGGATATTTTTATTCTTGGCTCAATCTTTGGACTGCTTAATACGACCCTTATTTGTATCAATAATCTAAGAGATCGTGAACAGGACCAACGAAAGAATAAACTTACTCTTGCTACCAGAATGACTAGGACAAGTTATAAGTTTTTTATAGTGACAACCATTTTGGCCCCTTATTTATTGATGACTCTTCTCTTACCCCTTAATTTACTTCTTCTTTTCTTCTTGGCGCCTCTTGCTTTTTCTTTAATCCTTATCGTTAAGGTCTTTAAGAAGAAGAATGCGGAGCTTAATTCCGTGCTTGCCATGGCAGGAGGACATTTGCTTTTGTTTGGATTAACCTCAACCTTTGTCTTCTCTTGCCAATGAAAGTCTTATTTTCTCCCTATTCACTGGAGCCTAGAAACCGAGCTAATAATCAGGCCGATTTGAAAACGAAGCATGGCATTTTTTTGAGATTAGAATCGGACTTCATTGGTTATGCAGATTATTTTCCTCATGTCGAATTTGGTGATCAGTCGATTGCTGAGTTTATGTCTACTTTTCCTGATCTTTCCAATGATTATCACCAAAAGATACTGCAGAGACTTAATCAACCTTTAAATGTTTCACAAGACGCTCGCTTTAAAAATCATCAGCTCTATTTTCCTGGGGATCCGATTGAATCAAATATAATTAAGTACAAGCTTTTTATTCATGAGGACACCCATTTTTGCTCCCTTGCTGACCAAGGAATAAAGCTTCGGCTAGACGCCAACGGGATTTTCAATCGCCTTAGTTTTCTCGCTTTTCTAAATGGATTGTCCCCAAAGACTTTAGGATCGATTGAATACATTGAGGACC
This sequence comes from Bacteriovoracaceae bacterium, assembly GCA_947448095.1. GTDB lineage: Bacteria > Bdellovibrionota > Bacteriovoracia > Bacteriovoracales > Bacteriovoracaceae > Peredibacter. The sequence goes on from CANFNN010000204.1 coordinate 928, forward strand.
CCTCAAGGGATTCAAATTGGGATAATAATCTTGTGAAATTGGCAGAAGATTTTCTTCAAGGCTCTCCCACAGATTTTGTTGTCTATAAACCTACCAGGTCTCTGTTTCCAGAAAGCAACAAACGCATTATTTTTAGCTCTTATATGTCTAGTTGGTTAGGCCTCTGGCAGGATTATTTGGAACTTATTGCGAAGGGGGATCTTTCTCTCACGCATGGACTAGTAACTCCTGGTCTCTATAACAATATGGAAACAATTTTTACGGGAAACTACCACGAGGGCTTTCGTCCAGACCTCGAAAAAATTAGGACTCTATTGGGTGATTTGGAACTGATTAAATGGACGTATCTATGCCATATATGAGTAACAATCAATTTGTTCATCATCCTCGGTTAAGTCAGTATGTTAGTGGGCTTAGTACTTGCTTTGAGTCTCAAGGGATTAGAGATCATATTATTCTTTTTTCATCTGGAACGACCTCTAATAATCTCAAAGGTTATGCATTCAATCTTGAATCTATCCAGATCAATGCTCAGGCCGTAAATCAATATTTAGACCTTTCCTCAAAGGATCAGTGGGGACTAGCACTTCCTGAATTCCACATAGGTGGATATTCCGTTCTTCATCGGTCAGCACTTTTAGGCAAACAGGCCATCCTGTTTGGGCGATGGGTTCCAGAAAATTTTTGTGATTTCATAAGAGACAAGAATATTACAGTCACTTCGCTCGTGCCGACTCAGCTTTATGATTTGGTGGCCTTGAAAAAAACTGCACCCGCTAATTTGAAGCACATCATTATTGGAGGAGATTTTCTTGGCAGAGAATTAGAATCTCGGGCCCGTCAATTAGGTTGGCCAATTGTAAAGTCGTTTGGAATGACGGAAGTGGCTTCACAGTTAGGAGCTACCAGGGAGCCCTTTTCGATGAGCTATGACCTTTTTGAGATCCATGAAATGAAAGTGGATATCTCTCAGAGGCTCTGGGTAAAATCAAAAAGTCTCTTTTCCTACGAGTTCTCTTTTAAGGACGAGAATTGGATAATTCATCCTGCATCCCAAAAAGTTGATTCCAGTGGCTATTTTCCACTTCAGGACATGGGAGAAATATCCTCGTGTCATAAAATTACGCCAATGGGAAGATTAGATCATGCTGTCAAAAGGTCCGGGAAGCTGGTAGATATCACGAATCTCAGGCAGGAGCTTGACCAATTTAAGATGCACCATCATTGTTGGAATAAAATTGAAATTAGCATTCTCTCAGATGAGCGAAGAGGTGCTCAGATCAGTTTACTCTTTTTGAGTGATGTGAAGGACAAAATTTGCGATTTTCTTGAGAGAGTTCCTGTAGGATCTTTTGATGATGTTCGTGAGGTTTCAAGCTTTGAGCGAACAGATTTGGGAAAATTGAAAAACTAATATTTACCATTAAGAGTTTTTGAACATCTCAATCAAATTAGGTGTCTAAATCTGATCGCCATTTTCTTAAGTCACCCTAATAAAATCAACTGCCATTATTCCTTGATAGTCGAGATTTCGATAACTTCTCGTATCACTTCATTTTTTTGATTTTTCGGTTTTACCCTCCTTTAAGGTGCTAACCTCGTCCATTCTCTGATCCCAAAGATTATTCAATTTAACAAGAGATACTAAAATGAGTTTGGATTATCAAAAGTTAAAAACTAAAAAACAGGACGATGGATCTTTCTGGACCTCTTATTCAGATTTGTTCATGGTTCTGAGTGTCGTTTTTCTTCTCTTGTACGTGATCGCCTCTTTAAGGTCGGGAACATCCAGTATGCAAAGCCAGATGGAAAATCAAAAGATAAAAGCTGAGTCTCAGGACTTAAAAAAACAAATCCAAGCTTACAATGCCCTGAAAGATGATTATTTGGAAAAAGAAGCCAGCGCAGATGAAGCCAAGATGTATGAAGAGTTGATGAGTAAATTGACTCTTCTTCAAGACGAAGCACAGGATGAGAAGAAACAACTTGAAAAAAGAGCAGGTGAGAACGAAACCAAGGCAAAAGCACTCAATCAGTACCAACAGATGATTCGAAATATTGTTAATACGAATTTGTTATCAAATAAGAAAATTAAATTCAGAAACGAAGTTATCGTGAAAAAGAATGACGAGATCCAAGATATGGATAGCACGATTAAAACTCAAACCGAGGATATCAATCAAAAGTCTGAATTAATCGTTCGTAATCAGAAACAAATCATTGAGCAAGAACGTGAAATTGAGAACAAACAGCAAGTTTTAGAACAGAAAAAGCAACAAGTGGCGAGTCTTGAATCTCAAGTCGTTGAAAAGGCTCAAACAATCCAGTCCAACCAATCAAAAATTAATACTCTCAATTCTGATTTGAGCCAAAAAATAATTGAGCTGCAAAAGACCAGTGCCTCTGCAAGTACTTCTAAATCTGAATTGAACCGAAAAATTGCGATCATGAAACTTCAGAACGCTAAAAAAATTGGCGAACTTCAAAATCAAACAAAAGAAATGAAAGACAGTGTTGAGTCTATTAATCATGAACTGGCCAATGCCGAGGGCCAATTGAGTGATGCCCGTGAAAAGATGGCAGCCCAAGAGGCCATGAAAAAGAAACTTGAGTCCGCGATGGCCTCAGCCGGTACTGAATATCAAAATAAAATGGCACAAATGCGCTCTGATTTCGATAAAAAAATGAATGCAGAAAAAGGACAGCTTGAAGCCCAGCTGAATCAAGAAAAAGCCTCAGCTGCTGAAAAGCTCAAGCGTCTGGGTGAATTTAAAAACAAACTCGCTGCTGAAAAGGCGAATTTAGATAAACAAATGGCCGGACTCAAAGATGAAATAGGCAAAGCGACCGGCGAGGCGAATAACCTTAAAGGTCAACTTGCCAATGCACAAAAAGAACATGGTCGCTATTTAGCTGCAATTGGCCAGTTGGAAAAAGATAAGGCCGGATTATCCGGTGATCTGAAACGTGCTCAGGAGCTTATTGAAGCGAAAAAGAATCTAGCCAAAAAAATTGCTGATAATTTTGCAAAAAATGGCATCAAAGCAGGCGTAGATGGTAAGACGGGTGATGTCACTATCCAGTTTGGAGATGAGTACTTTGATACAGGTAAAGCTGATTTAAAACAGCACATGAAGGATGTTTTACAGAAATTTGTCCCCACTTATTCGAAGTCACTTCTTGAAGATGAAAAAGTTGCCAAAGAAATTTCATCTGTAGAAATTATTGGTTTCTCTTCTCCGACCTACAAGGGACGCTACGTCGATCCTAAAAGTCTAAAAGAACAAGACCGCAGTGCTGTAAGTTACAATCTTGATTTAAGTTATAACCGAGCCAAATCAATCTTTTCCTACATGTTTGATAAAAAGAGCATGACCTATAAGCATCAGACAGACATGTTGCCGCTAGTAAAAGTTACGGGAAGAAGCTTTTTAGCAGAAGAGGTGAAAGGGCGCGACATAGCTTCTGGGTTGGATATTAAGGAATATTGCAAACAATATAATTGTGAAAAATCTCAAAAGGTTATCATTCGATTTAATTTAAAAGATTAGATGATGAATTTAAACGAATAAGAGGTACGTATGTTTAGCCAAAATTTTGTTCAAAGTATTGTTGATGGAGTCGTCGTTTTTGCCACTGATCTTCTGATGCCCGTGATGGGGATTTTCTTCGTCTTTGCGATTGTGCTTAGATGCTTGATCTATTACACAGTGAAACGAGAAGATTGGTTTTCAAAAGAATTTTCTAAACGAGTCAAAAAGTTTCAAGATGCCAGGGATGAAAAAGGTGAATTGTCTTTTTACGTTACTATTAAGCGACTGCTTGAAATTACTTATTATGAAGTTTTTGAGGTTCGGGCCATACTCAAGCGCCGGAATCCGGATGCTATTATGACGGCAACTGATCGTGTATTTCTTGTTCAGCAGGGGTCTGCCCGCATGGTGTCCGATATTTTAAAACAGGTGAAATTTATTAAATGGGGAGAGCGGCCAAAGTTTCTTGAGATTTCTAATACTGTACTAAGAAATAATCCCTGCTTTAACCGCGTTTTTGGCATCGTACCCATTTCTACCTTTAATGACTTCCTCAACACCGTTCCTGGTCTATTTATTGTTGGAGGTATTTTTGGAACTTTCCTTGGAATCATGAAGGCACTACCGGAGCTTGGGGGCATGAACCTTAGTGACGTTGAAGGCTCTAAGCTCATCATGGATAACTTCTTACTCAAAATCTCTTTTTCTATGTCCACATCTATCATTGGAATTATTTTGAGTGTTGTCATGAGCTTAGCAAACACTTTTTTTAGTTGTGAGAAAGCCTATATGGAAACGGTCGAGCGACTAGAAAATGAAATGGATACATTATGGAATATGAGCTCTTCTAATCAGCTGCCGACAAATATCTCTAGCTTTGATGCTGATCGTGATCCTATAGAGGTTTTATCCGAAGACTTAATCGCTAAAGAGCTCCACGTGGAACCTGGCTTTGTGAACCTTGTTAAGCCTATCAGTAAATGGTGGGACAAAATGGGAAAAGCCCCTAATCATGGGGCCAAAGAAGTGGCACCCGTGAAGTCTGCATCTAATGAGAATGAAGCTGCGTAATCCGGGAGGATTCAT
>CANFNN010000205.1 GCA_947448095.1 Bacteriovoracaceae bacterium
AATCGGCTTCAAAGTGAACTATGGACTTTCTCTTCAGCATATTTTTATTACCGGTGGTACTTCCAATATCAAAAATATTGCAAACTACCTCACGGAAAAATGGGACGTAAAAGTAGCACTACTTGAAACCTTTGATAAAATCGAAGGCGAAAAAATTGATTTGAATCCAAAGAACAAATCGAAATACGCTCTCGCGAATATGATGGCGACTGGAATGAAACGTAAAAATCGTTTCATTAACTTCCTTAGTGGGAAATTTGCTCAGGCATCAGCAGCAGAAATCCCTCTTCATTCTTTTGCTTTCTTGGGTGTTCGAGTGGCAGCTGTTTCTGCGGTTCTTTTAGTCTCCCTTATGGCAGAACGTTTTTTTATTGAACGAGATGTTAAGTTCGTGAACTTAAAACTTAATACGATTATGAAAAGTGACGTGCTAGCGATTAATGGCCGTCTCAGAAGATCACTCGCCTTGAATCCAAAACCGATTTTGGACTCCATGATTAGGCGCCAAAAAGGGATTCGACAAGAGATCTCTACGATTCAGTCTGCGATTGAAATCAAGGCACTTAATCCGCTCGTAACAATTAGCCAACTTGCGGCCTCTACTCAAACAACTCTGATTGAATTCAAGTCATCTGACTTTGGTGATATCACGGCGATCTTTAGTGCTGAAGCCGCTTCGGAATTGAATAATCTCAAGGCCCAGCTAGAAAGATCAACATTTTCTGATGTCCTCATCGAAATTGATCAGGCGAAGCTTCAGTTAAAACTCACAGCAACGGATCACTAATATGGAAGAGAAAAAATCGTTGCCATTTTTTAGAAAAATCGATCAAGCGATTTTTGATCGTATTGATAAGTTCAAACTTACGCCAAACTATAATCCCATTCAGGATTTCTATAACGGTCTTGAAGAAGAACAACAGAAGCTTTTCAAAGGGATTGTGATTCTTGGAATTTTTCTCTTACCACTGCTTGGCCTGGGCGTGATCTCGATGCAAAATAACTCTAAAAAATCTGACCTCGCATTGAGAACAAATATTGTTTCTAAGGCCAGTGCTATTATCGGACAAAGCCAGGGACTTCAAGAAATTACTCCTCAGGTTTTTTCTGCCAACCCAATCGATAGTCAGTCGATGATGACCTCAAGAATGTCTGGTCTACTCTCGTCGATGGCGATTAATCTTTCAAAAATTCAAGTCAATGACTATGTTTCATCATCGATTTCAAGCTATGTGATGAAATCTGAAGCAAATTTTGCTTTCAATAATTTTTCAACTGACGAACTAGTCAATGTGTTCACCACAATGATTGCGCGGGAAAAATTTAGAATTTCATCTCTAGAAGTGCGTAGAAATAATGACACTAATATGCTTCAAGGTAAGTTTCACGCCATCCATTTTAGTTCCATCTCTCCTCAGGGAGAGGAATAATGGCAATCGCCACTGAAATTCAGTCTCTCAACGATATTCAGTACAAAAGTAAAATCAAAGTTTTACTTTTGGTTCTCATGGTCTTCTTTCTTTTTGTTTTTTCATTTCTTAATTTTTATCCGATTGGCGACAAAATAAAATCCGTCATTAAAACCAGCTTTAATGGCAAAGGCTGTAATCCCGACTTCGATGAAATTCAAATGGAATGGTTTCTGCCAAAAATCATTGTGACCAATCTTTCAATTCCTGCCAGCTGTCTTGAAAGAGCGGGAGAACCACTGAGGTTCTCTTATTTAACGCTGAATTATAACATCATTAACTTCATGCCCTTCGGTCTACCGTTTCGAATTGATACCTCTTTTGGCGGCCAGGCGATCTCTTTGTATTATGTGCTGGGTTTTAACTCGCAGATGATCCGCTTAAAAGATCAGACCCTGAATTTGGCAAAAATTCAGCCTCTTCTTGGTGAGCGCTTTAAAATTGCTGGTAACGTGACAATGGATCTCAACGTCTCGATGTCAAAAAACATCATGAATCACCTCGATCTCAAGGCCCAGTCTAAGGACCTTCAGATTCCTCCTCAAAACATTGAAGGCTTTACCACTCCCTCACTCAAACTTAATGAATTCTACCTAGAAGCTGCTTCAGATACACACCCGCGTATAAAAATAGAAAAACTTATTATGGGTGATACAGACTCTCCCCTTCGTGCAAACTTCAAAGGCAAGATTGATCTACAAGAAGGTAACACTTCAATGTCGCCACTTGACCTAAGTGGTGAAATCGCTTTTTCTGAAAATTTCAGACAAGCTCTTCCCCTGATCGATATGATGTTTCAGTCTTTTAATCAAAAAGATGGATTTTATCAGGTTAGACTGGGCGGCACACTAGGCTCACCAAAACCAATCGCACCCTAGCCTACCAATTATTCTTAGTCTTAATTTCTCGAATGAGCTGCAAGGAAGAAATCAGCATGTTCTTAGCAAAGAGGCTGTCATCGCTATGTTTTGAAACGTTTGCAGTGTCGTGTTTCACATGATCCACTTCTAATTCAATTTCTCGATTTTTGATCGCCGACTTGGCCTCTGCAATAGTCATTTTTTCATCGAATAGAAGTTTTTTAATTTTAAAAATGGCTTCGACGTCTTTACGTGCGTAGATTTTTTGGCCCGAATCAGAATTTACGGGAGCGATTTCTGGGAACTCAGTTTCCCAGAACCTGATGACATAAGGCTTCACCCCAGTGATTGGGGTGAGCTCTTGAAACTTAAAATTAGATTTATTAGGAATCATGGAAAAACGATATCAGATGATTTACTGGAATGACTATTCGTCATTATCATCACTGTCATCATCATCGTAGACCGTGTCATCTTCGTTATTAAGAAATGAACTAAGAGCGCGTGGCTTAGCCTCTTTAATAGGAAGAGTTGTGTTTTCGTTCCCGTTCTCATCTAAACGATGAGAATACCTTTCAGTAATGTCTTCTTTTAGGATTTGAGAAGGTTTGAAGGTCAGCACTCGACGAGCACTAATATTCATCGCAGTTCCCGTCTGAGGGTTACGACCGATACGAGTCGCCTTGTCGCGAATAGAAAAATTCCCGAATCCGGAGATTTTTACTTTCTCGCCTTTGGCCAAAGTATCTTTAATGACCTTGAAGACCAAATCTACTAATTCTGCAGCCTCTTTCTTCGAGAATCCTGCTTCTTTGTAGATTCGCTCTACTATGTCTGCCTTAGTCATGCTCATCAAAAATCTCCCATGAAGTTTCACAAGCTTATCGCCAACTTTTTAGAATTATTAATAGGTTAGCAGCAAACAGAATTAACTCAAGAGAAAAAAATGAGGAAATACAATAATATCAGTACTTTAAAAAAATGAATTTTTCATAAGTTCTTACAATATGGTCGTTTTAGGCAAAAAAAAATCCACCCGAAGGTGGCTTTAAATAAAAACTACTTAGTAGCGTCGAAAATTGCTTTGAAAGCATTGAAATCATGGATTGCAAGCTCAGAAAGCATCTTACGGTTGATCGTGATGTCTTTCTTCTTCAATCCAGAGATAAATTGAGAGTAAGAAGTTCCGAGCATACGAGCTCCAGCATTGATACGGACAATCCAAAGTTTACGGATGTCACGCTTCAATAGACGACGACCAATGAAAGCGTAATGAAGTGCGCGACGAACAGTCTCAGAAGCATGCTTGAACTTCGTACGACGATCGAAGTGAAAACCCTTCGCTAATTTTAAAACTTTGTTTCTACGTTGACGGGCTTTAAAGCCTCTCTTAACTCGTGCCATGGTGGCTCTCCTTCTTCGTTCTCAGGGGGACTATTCGTCTCTTAACCCTGTTTCACTACTCTCGACAGTTTATAAAAAAATCCGCTTACACTACACTAGGTAAGGGATACACATTGCTGCATTATGGTAATCACCAGAATGAACGTATCCTGGAGAACCTTTATCTTTCTTAGCTTTCTTAGACTTGTTGATCAACAAGTGACGAAGATGGGCTTTTTTAAATTTAATTTTACCAGTAGCTGTAACTCTGAATCGTTTTGCAGCTGCACGTTTAGTCTTCATTTTTGGCATATATCGCTCCTGAAACAATAAAATAATTCTTAAATAAATGAGTGCGTGAAGTTAACACGAGGAACCTAAGAGATAAAGTATTATCTACGGTTTCTTGCCTTTACCTGGCGCAACCATGGCAATCACTCGATTCCCCATCATTTTTGAAGGAGATTCGATCACAGCGCCCTTATCAAGGACCTGTTTAACGATTTCGTCGAACTTGGCGAGACCTAAGTCTTTGTGCGCCATTTCACGACCACGAAATTGCATCAAAAGCTTAACTTTATCGCCTTGATCTAAAAACTTCTCAATGTGACTAATTTTAGTTTCAAGATCATGTTTTTCAATATTCGGGCGAAATTTAATTTCTTTTACTTCAATTACGATTTGTTTTTTCTTAGCTTCAGCAAGTTTCTTCTGGATTTGGTATTTGTATTTACCGTAATCCATCATCTTTACGACGGGAGGAGCTGCATTGGGAGAAATTTCGATCAGGTCCAAACCTTCAGAATCGGCCATGAGTCGCGCCTGAGCAAGTGTGACAACTCCGTAAGGCTTGCCATCATCTCCAATCAGTCTGATCTCGTGAGCACGGATTCTATCGTTTACACGTGGCTCTTGAACTTTTTCGCTTATAACCCACCTCCATAAAATTCGGTGCTTTTAAAAATAAGAGCAAAATTACAACGCTTTGAGGCTACCTGACAATTTAAAAAAGCGGCATCACCCATGGAATATGACCTCTAGCTTTAAATTAAGCTCAGGAACCAGTCTTCGCTTGGCCACAATCATGAAGGAAGGGCCAATTTTTTGGCCTTGACGCTGCAAGCTCTCCCATTCAGTGTAGCATTCCTGAAGCACATCGCTCCATTCAGAGGCCTGGAGAGCACTCCGGTGAACTGAAGCCTGTACCCAGTCACTCATGAGCCAAGGACCTTCTAGGTTCTTTTTAGGGCCAATGACTGAGCGAGCGATCAGACAGTGCGCCTCATCGGCCATTGCCGCCCCAGGTGCCCGATCAAAAATCAGGTAAACAGATTCCTCGGCCAAATCCATTGCGAGATGATCCAGCTGACCGTCAATCAATTCAGATTTCTCCATCCAGTCCTTGCCCTGAGATTCAGAAACAAGACTCAAAAAACGACAATTAGGCAAAAGGGACTTCATGCAAGCCTGATTAAGGTTAGACCTTATTAAATTTAAGATTAATTGAAACCTGATCGTTTAATTCGCGAATGAATTTATCAATCGAATCATCCAGCTTCGGAATATCGACCACTTTGTAAGTACGGTCCTCGTTTCTTTCTAAAACTTTTTGGTTCAAGTGATAATCCAGCGTTTCCTTAATAATGGGAACGGCAAAAGATTCAGGATATTTCACCACTCGCCCGTGCTCAAGCTCTAGCTCAAAGAGCTCTTTAGCGACTTGGATGAAGCGCTCGACGGTAAAGCTTTCGCTAGCTAGGTATTTCACTGCCAAACTCGAAATATAATAGGCCTCATACAAGTATGAGAGTGCCG
>CANFNN010000206.1 GCA_947448095.1 Bacteriovoracaceae bacterium
TACTCGTGAGGTGGCCATTATAGTGACGAAAGAGGGCTATTATCCAAAGCATCTTTCAGTTTTTGAAGGTGAGAAAGTAAAATTTTACGTCACTTCAACTGTGGAAGAGCCTAATTGTTTAATTGTTGAGTCACACAAAGTATTTATGGCGGCCAATAAAGGGAAAGTGACTGAGGCGGAAGCAGTGTTTGAACACTCCGGTGAGTTTGCTTTTTATTGCCCGAGTTCAAAAAATGACGGAAAAATCGTTGTTTTAAAGAAACAAGTGCCGAAGAGAGAAGTAGCATCTGAGAATGGCAATGACGCCAAACTCTGGGTTCCCAAAGAATATTAGGACGATTGAGTCATGAGTGTTTTCCAAGATGCCATTGCCAACCTCTTATCCCCAATTGCGGACCTTCTTAAGGACTCTTCAGTCTCTGAGATTATGATCAATGGACCTCATGAAATTTTTATTGAAAGAAAGGGTCTCGTTTACCGAGTGGAAAATAGATTTCCTGATGACGAAGCATTGATGGCCTCTATGCGCGCGATTGCTCAGTCTGTTGGTCGTGTGATTGATGCTGATAATCCTCGTTTGGATGCTCGTTTGCCTGATGGATCTCGTATTGCAGTCGTACTTCCGCCGATGGCCAAAGCTGGTGTAACCGTCGCGATTCGAAAATTCTCTGAAGAAAAATTAGGTCTTAAAGACATGATTAACTTCGGGTCGCTTTCGCCTGATGGGGCCCGCTTTCTCGATTGCATCATGTATCTCGGAAAAAATACTCTCGTGAGTGGTGGTACAGGATCAGGTAAGACTACGATGCTCAATATTCTCGGTGGACGGATGCCTAAAACTCAACGTCTTTTGATTATTGAGGATGCGGCAGAACTTCAAATTAAGGCCGAACACGTTGTGCGCTTTGAAACTCGAAAAGGAAATCCTGAAAGAGGTATTAAAGAAGTCACCATTCGAGATTTGATGGAGTCAGCTCTAAGACTTCGTCCGGACCGAATCATCGTAGGAGAAGTAAGGGGCCCAGAGGCTCTGGATCTCTTAAATGCGATGAGTACTGGTCATGAAGGATCAATGGGTACGGTTCACGCTAATACACCACTCGATGCTTGCACCCGTCTTGAGACACTTTGCTTAATGGGGGAAACAAAAATTCCGCCGGATGCGATCCGAAAGATGGTGGGAAGTGCTCTGCAAATGATTGTTCAATGTTCTCGTTATCATGATGGTGGACGTCGTACTTCACATATTTCAGAAGTTTTAGGGGTTGATGAGCACGGAAGATATATTGTACGAGATATTTTTCGCTGGATTCAAACTGGCAAAGATCCGGAGACGCACAGATACATTGGAGAGATGGTAGCAACTGGGTATGTGCCTAGTTTCTTTGAAGAGTTTATTGCCAATAAACTACCGTTTCCTAAAACTAATTTCAAAGCACCAGAATGGGCAGTACCACTTCTCAAAAAAGCTTCTTAAATATCAAAGTGATTGCTCTTCTTGTGAGTTTATTTCTCACAGGATGTATGATGCGCTATTTGAGTCCTCCTCAAAAATTGGACTCGCGTCCTTATTACTCATTTGAGCAGGCAAGTACTTATTTAACCGGCCTATCTGAAATACAAAAACAAAATTATCTTCGCGCAGAGTATTTTGATATTTGGTTTTTACTCAATTATTCGTGGTTATCATGGATAGCGTTAAATAAGTATCTACCGAAAAAAAAACTGATTTGGATTGCATTCATTCCGGGGGGGCTCGATTTATTTGAAACGGGTTTGATTACTTGGTATTTAACAACTGGGTCATTAAGTTTGGGTCATCGGCTTTTGCCCGTTTTAAGTTCCTGTAAATGGCTCTCAGGACTTTTAATTACCCTCTATCTATTGAAAACGATCTTTTGGCGCAAGGCTAAGGTCTAATTTTTTTCCAAAAATCAAGTTTCTGCGGTACCTTGTAGTTCTAAAACAAGGAGCATTTATGAGCAACATTAAAAATATTCACGCACGTCAAATTTTGGATTCTCGCGGAAACCCTACGATTGAAGTTGATGTGACGACAGAGAACGGTTTTGTTGGTCGTGCTTCAGTTCCTTCTGGTGCCTCAACCGGAAGTCGTGAAGCTCTTGAGCTTAGAGACGGCGATAAATCACATTACATGGGTAAAGGTGTTCTTAAAGCCGTTGAGAATGTGAACAAATTAATTGCCCCTAAACTCATAGGCAAAAATGTGTTTGAACAACGCTCTATCGATAATCTCATGATTGAACTAGATGGGACTGAGAATAAAGATAAATTGGGAGCCAACGCTATTTTAGGCGTCTCTATGGCCGTTTGCCGTGCAGCTGCCTTAGCTAAAGGTAAACCAGTTTATAAGTATCTTTTTGAAGACCTCAAAGTTCCTAACCCAATTGGAAAGATGAGACTTCCCACTCCACTCATGAACATTATCAACGGCGGAGCGCACGCTTCAAACAATCTTGACATCCAAGAATTTATGATCGTTCCGCATATGAAGAAAAGTTTTTCAGAGAACTTTCGTGCTGGCGTTGAAGTTTTTCACAACCTAAAAAAAGTGCTTCATGATAAAGGTCACTCTACAAACGTTGGTGATGAAGGTGGATTTGCACCGAATTTAAAAAGTCATGATGAAGCGATTGAATGCATTTTGAGCGCCATCACAAACGCTGGATATAAACCAGGTATTGATATTTCCATCTCTCTGGACTGTGCTGCGTCTGAATTCTACAAAGATGGCAAATATGAAATGCAGGGCAAGACTTATACTTCGGATGAAATGATTCCTTATTATGAGCACATGACAAAAATCGCTCCCATTTATTCGATTGAAGATGGTTTTGATGAAAGTGATCAAAAAGGCTTCATGAATTTTCAGGCCAAACTAGGAAGTAAAGTGGTGAATGTTGGGGATGATTTATTTGTTACGAATGTCAAAATTCTTCAGCGTGGTATTGATAATAAAGAGGCTAATGCAATTTTAGTGAAAGTAAATCAAATCGGCTCGCTGTCTGAAACTTTTGATACGCTGAAACTTGCCTACGATAATGGATTCAAGGCGATTATTTCTCACCGATCGGGTGAAACCGCTGATTCTTTTATCGCCGACTTGGCCGTCGCCTGTGGTTCTGGTCACATTAAAACAGGTTCTGCTTCTCGTTCTGACAGAATGGAGAAATATAATCAACTTCTTCGAATTGAAGAAGAGTTGGGTGCTGCTGCTCTGTTTGAACCAGTAAAATAAGTTAGCTTTCCTAAGAAGAGGGGATTTCGTTTCCCTCTTCTTTGCGTATAATCATTGCATGAGATACTTTTTTCTTTTCTTTTGCCTGGTCAGTGGCCAAGCCCTGGCCCAGCAAGCACCTTCATCATTATCTTACGTTCCCACCACACGTCTATTGCGTGCTAAAGGTTACCAATTAGGAATCTATTCCGATTATTTTACGACTTCTAAATTTGTCGACAAAGATGGGGTTAAGCAGGATTTAGCAAGTGGCCAAACATTTAACCGAGTTCAATCTGAAGTTGCCGGATATTATGGTGCAACAAGTGATTTGCAATTTGGGCTAGGATTTCGGTTTCGAAAAAATCAGGCGACAAGTGACGTCAGTGGAGTCCAACAAACGGCATCTGCGAACGGATTACAATCAACCTTTGCCAGCATCATGTATTCCTTTGATCAGGTCAATCAATTGCAATACAGCATTGAAGGTTTGTTTCGTTATACTCCCTATAATAATCAAGAATATGTTCCAGCGACTGATGATCCCAAAGTTCTTATCCTGGGTGACCATGGAAATGAATTGTCTGGTGGACTGGGTGTTACCTATCTAGGAAAAAATAATAACTTTTTTACTTTGAGAACCGGTTACCGAAAACCTGGGACAGATCTTTCGGATGAAATTTATTGGCAAGGTGAAGCTGCCCTGGCCTGGAGATATGTGGCCCTGATTGCGGGAGTAGATGGTATCACTTCTCTTAAAAATGACCCCTTTAAGAATACACCAACTGATCGCCCCGTTTATAACAGAGGCACTGAGCTTTACGGTTCCTCAAATAGAGAGTGGCTTGCGCCTTACATGGGTCTTAACTTTGCCATCGGAAAAACTTGGCGACTTGAGCTGCGTGGAAGCCAGGTCCTGTCCGGATACTCTACGGACCTTGGGACAGCCTTTGGCGTGAATCTTATCAGGCGTGTCGATAAGAGTGATACTCGCTTAGTTGATAACAAGTTTAAAACCTATGACTTAGAGTCAGCAGTCACAAAAGTTTCTCCCAAAAAAGAATTCGTCGTTATTGATAAAGGTTTGGCGGATGATTTTAACAAAGGCATGAAAATTGATTTTTTTGAATTCGACTATATTGGTGGAAATATTCTCGTCGCTTCGGGAGTTATTGTTCAGGCCAAGTCTGATTCGTCAATTGTTAAAATTACTCAGCACTACAATGTGAAAAAAGAAATCAAAGAAGGCCTGATCGGACGAACGACCTTAAAGTGAGGATTGAATAAAGCTCTCAGCTTCTTCTAGAGAGATTGCCTGTTTAGCATCACTGACCGATTCAAGAGGCTTTGGGTGACATTCAATCATGACTCCATCAAGACCAAGTTGCAGACCCGCCTTGGCCAAGGGGATCACAAATTCTCGTTTTTTTGAACCGTGGCTAGGATCCGTGATAACTAAAAAGCCAGATTTTTTGGCCTCCATTGCTGCAATAAAGTCTAATTGAACTCCGGTAGGGGACGTAAGTGATCGGGTTCCCCTTTCACATAAAACAATCTTTGATTTGGGAACTCCGCCTTGAATTAAGTAGCGAGCAGACTCAAGCCATTCTTCAACGGTATTGGCAAAGCCTCGCTTAAGAAGAACAAAATCGTTCTTGTCTGAAAAGTGTTTGCCCACGGCCTTAAGGAGTTCAAAGTTTTGCATATTTCTGGCACCAATTTGAATCACTGATGCCCAGGGAGCTATGAGTTCCAACTGATCTGTCGAACAGGCCTCGCAAACAAACTTCAATTCCTTTTCAGAGTAGGTCTTCCTTAAGGTTTCAAGGATCACAATTCCGTCTTTTCCTAAACCTTGGAAAGAGTCGGGATTAGTTCTTGGCTTAAAAAGTTGAGTGCGAAGGTAAGTCAGGCCATGGCGTTTGAGCAAAGCCGCTACAGGAGTGATTTGCTCAAGAGACTCCAAAGCGCAGGGACCGAATATATAGATTGATTGCTGATTGTCTTTCATAGGAGGCAATTTTTGTTTGGTTGTAACCAGTTGAGATCAGGTTAGAATGATATAAAGAATTCTTACTATACTGACAAGGATAAAGCTCATGAGGCCTGCTCTATTGAAGATTTTACTGGTATTTACGCTCATCGTTTGGGGAACAACCTCATTTGCGAAGAGATTTTCTAGTAAATACTGTGAATTTGAACTGCCCCCAGGTTGGGAGTGCGCCCTTGAGGGTACGGAATACGTTTGTCAAAGTGACAATGCTGATCGCAAAAAA
>CANFNN010000207.1 GCA_947448095.1 Bacteriovoracaceae bacterium
AATACATTGCTATCAATACGAACCCAATAATCCCACCTAAAACAACCAGAATAATTGGTTCAATTAATTTTGTTAGGTTACCAACCAGCTCTTCTACTTCATCTTGAAAAACGTCAGCTACTTTTACTAACATATTGTCTAAGTTACCTGTTGATTCGCCTACTTTCATCATTTGAGTGACGAGTGGAGGAAAATAGGCGATTCGAGAAAGAGGCTCAGTAATAGATTTCCCTTCAATTACTGCGAGTCGGACCTTCGCCAGATCTTTGGCTATTTGTGTATTGTCTAAGGTATCAATACAAATTTCAAGTGAGTCAATGATTGGAACCCCTGCAGTCAGCATGGTGGCCAGAGTTCGGGTAAAATTACCCAAATTACCTTTAATGATCAGCATGCCAAAAAGTGGTGCCTTCATGGTAAAACGGTCCCATTGAGCTTTTCCCTCTTTGGTTTTGATAAAATTTAAGAAGAACATGGAGCCAGCCACCAATCCAGCAATCAGCAAAAGAGTGTAATTTTGAAAAAAAGAAGATACATCCATTACCACTTGAGTGACCCAAGGAATTGCCTGATTCGATTCTTTTAACATACCAACGAATTGTGGAACCACAAATGTCATCAATCCGAAAATAACCACAATACCAACAAATACAACAATCACAGGATAAGTCAGAGCTGATTTGACCTGCTTTTTAAGTTTTTCTTGTTTTTCTAAAAACTCGGCTAATTTATTCAAAATAGTGTCCAGAATACCAGCCGACTCACCAGCCTTCACTAGAGCACAGTAGAGTTTATCAAACCCAGGTTGAGACGAAAGCGCATCAAACAAGCTCTTTCCTTCTTCTACTTGCATTGAAACACTTTTAACTACTCGCTTAAGGACCAAATTTTGTTCTTGTTTATGAAGAATTTCGAGCCCTTCAAGAATTGGAACACCGGCATTAATAAGAATCGCTAACTGCCTAGTGAAGCGCATGAGTTCAGCTCTTCCGAAAGGTTTTGAGAGGCCTTTATCAACCATCCATTGACCAAGATCGGCTTCAAAAAATGAAGGTGCCGTCACTTTAGTCGTTCGTATGCTTTGCCTGCGAAGCATCTTCTTAGCTTCTCTTTCATTATCAGCTTCGATGGTGCTTTCGACCTTCTTTCCCTGAGCAGTAAATCCTACGTATTTATACTTTGGCATTTCTTATCTTTTTTTCTTGGCCGAGGTATCAATCCCTAGCATGCGGGCAAGTTCCTCAGGATTGTTTGAAAATCCCATTGCTGTTTCTGGTGTTATAAGTCCTGAATCCAAAACTTTTTTAATGTTTTGATTCATCGTAAACATTCCTGTTTCATCTTGACCTATTTGCATTTGCGAATAAATCTGCTGAATTTTGTCTTCTCTAATCAAGTTTCTAATCGCCGGTGTAATTCGCAGAATTTCTTGAACCGCAATTCGACCTTTAGGCACCTTGGGTAATAATTGCTGAGCGATTACGCCCTGAAGAACAAATGACAAGAGCGAGCGAATTTGAGATTGCTGCTCATGCGAAAATACGTTCACAATACGGTTAATTGTCTGAATCGTGGAGTTAGTGTGTAGAGTTCCAAAAACAATGTGACCAGTTTCTGCAATCGTTAAGGCCGCTTCAATTGTTTCGGCATCACGAAGCTCTCCGACTAGCACAATATCAGGATCCTGCCTTAATAGTGATTTAATACCCTTAGTGAAATTCAGGGTATCAGCACCAATTTCACGCTGATTCACTAGTGACATTTTATGTTGGTGAACAAATTCGATGGGATCTTCTAGAGTAATAATATGACTGGAAGAATTTGAATTCAATTTATCAATGATAGAAGCGAGGGTTGTAGACTTTCCTGAACCTGTTGGACCAGTAACCAAAAACAAACCTGAAGAAACATTTACCATCTCAAGCAATATTGGTGGAAGACCTAGAGCTTCAAAATCTGGAATCAAACTGGGAATCTGACGAAACACAGCAGCCACTGAGCCCTTGGAATAAAAGACGTTGGCCCTAAATCGTGCCAGGCCCTTAATACCAAATGAAAAATCTAGTTCCAGATTTTTTTCAAGTTCGGCTTTTTGTTTTTCGGTCAAAATTTGATAGATCAGTCGTTTGGTATCATCGGGAGTGAGACTTCCGACTTTTACCCTGACAATGTCACCACTAACCCGCATGGCCGGAGAACTTCCAACTGTTAAGTGTAAATCCGAGGCACCATTATCAACCATCACTTTAAACAGCTGTTGAATTTGCAAGTTCCCTATACCCTGCTCAGCAGATGTCTTGGTTTGGGTTTGGGTATTATCATTGGCCATTTCGGACTCCTAAATTTGATCTGACGCTGAATTAGTAACAGCTTCTTCAAGTGTTGTTAAACCTTGTGCCACCTTTGTGAGTGCACACATCCGAAGTGTTTTCATTCCATCTCGAATAGCTTGTTTTTTAAGGTCATCTGCTGAACCATTTCTCAAAATAAGTTCCCTGATTTTCGGCGTAACAGAGAGAACTTCATAAATGGCAAGACGACCTTTATATCCGGTGTTGTTACACATATCGCAGCCCTTACCGTGATAAATTTTAATTTTCTCAGCTGAAGCAGGCGCAAAACCACAGGTAATTAATTCTTCAATTGGTACTTTTTTTTCTTCACGGCAATTCATACAGATCTTTCTACAAAGTCGCTGGGCCACAATGACATTCAGGGCAGCTACCACGAGGAAAGGTTCAATACCCATGTTGAGTAATCGAGTCACGGTTGCAGGAGCATCGTTGGTATGCAAGGTAGAAAGCACTAAGTGACCAGTGAGGGCAGCTTCGACAGCAATTTCTCCAACTTCTAAGTCTCGAATCTCTCCCACCATGATAATGTCTGGATCTTGGCGAAGAAATGCTTTAAGAGCAGTGGCAAAAGTAAGACCCACTTCTTTTTTAACGTTTACCTGGTTACAACCTTCAAGATTGAATTCGCAGGGATCTTCTGCGGTAGAAATATTACTGTCCGGAGTATTAAGCTCCGCCAAGGCAGAATATAAAGTGGTTGTTTTTCCTGAACCTGTTGGACCTGTAACTAAACACATTCCATAAGGTCGGTGAATACCTTCTTTGAAAACCTCAAGTTGCTTGGCCTCAAAACCAAGTTTGGTCATATCTAGCTGTAAGTTACTTGAATCAAGGAGTCGCAAAACAATTTTCTCTCCAAAAAGTGTCGGCAAAGATGAAACACGATAATCAATGGGCTTGCCGCCAATCAGAAGCTTAATCCTTCCATCTTGAGGCTTTCGTTTTTCAGAAATATCCATTTGAGACATAATTTTCAAACGAGATAAAACTGACGCCATCATACTTTTTGGCGGTTGAGCCACTTCTACTAAATTTCCGTCAATTCGAAGCCGTACCCTAAAAATTCTCTCGTAGGGTTCAACATGAATATCAGATGCTTTTTTAACAAAAGCCTCGGCTAAAAGCCGGTTCACAAATGTGACTACATCATCCGAAATATCTTCAGCTTTTAAATTGTCTTCTTGTGCACTTGAAGCAGCAGTAACTTCCTGGATATTGTTAATCAGGTCGTCAACGGAGTCTTTAATTCCAGCATATAACTTCTTCCAAGATGAGATATTGGTAAGAATGAATTCAACTTGTTTTTTAAAAACATCTGTTAATTCTTTAGTAGCTTCACCAACAACACTTGGATCAAAAGTAGCCAGAGTTATTTTATTTGCGGTTTTTTGAATTGGTATTGCTCGCCATTTGATGACTAGTTTTTTCTTGAGCGTGGATAATGTTTCAGTTGGCACTTTCGCATTTCGAAGATCAATAAAGGTGAGCGAATATCGCTCGGAGCAGACTTTGGCGAATTTGTTTTCATCAAAATATGGCATCGCAAGAAGCTCAAACTCGTTGATCTCATCTTCTTTACCCATAGATAGGCGTCGCAACTCTTTGAGTGTTGCCATACCTGTATTGGTCACAATGTCGATGAACTCTTTTCGAATCATATTACTGATAACCCTTTAATAGTATGTTACCAGTTTCTGAATTTTCGGCACTTAGTTTAATATTTGCTCATACGCCAAAATTTTGCCGCTGCTTGGGCCTGTCTCAGAAGTAATTCCTGACCATCAATGTATGATTCTACTTTAGCAGGAAGAGTGCTGTGATGGTCAACAACGGCGTAGTTGTAATCCCAGAAAATAGTCTGAGGGTGAATAGCACCAGTAAAGATAAAGTCTCGTGAACAAGCATTAATAATAATGTTCTTTGCTCCCTCTTGGTAAAAGCGGCCAAGATCAGAAGCCGGGGTTAGGCCCATTTGTCGATCAAATACCTGATAATTTAAATTTAATTTCTGGGCGGCCAGGACCGTAACCGAGCTCATGACCCCACTGCCTAAAATGAGTAGGTGGAGTTTAGAGTGCTTTTGTTGAAATTCTTGGAGAATCTCTCGCACAGCAATCAGATCGGTATTAGTGCCGAGCCATCCTTCTTCAGAAAAACAAACGGTATTAATCGCGCCAAGTGTTTGGACATCTTTGTCATCAATCTTGAGCGATGAGAAATAAAAACGCTTGTAAGGGGAAGTGATATTAATGCCCTGATAAATAGAGGCTAATTTATCAAGAGGAGGTAGCAATCCCACCTCAGGAACATCAATTAAATCATATTGAATGTTTGGAGAGATCAGTTTTTTATAAATTGCTGGCGAACGAGAGTGGGCAATATCTTTGCCAATTAAGGCAAATCTCATTTATTAACCAAATAGTTTTTGGCAAATAAAACATCTTTTTTAATTTGAGCAATAAGTTCATTCACTGTTGAAAATTTATTTTCATCCCGAACTTTATGCAAAAATTCGATATCCAGATTTTCTCCATAAATGTCGGTGTCAAAATCAAATAAATTTGTCTCTATATGCGTCTCAAATGTATTTTTAAATGTGGGATTATGGCCGATATTAGTAATGGAGTTATAAGTCATTCCATTATAGATCGTTCGAGTCACGTAGACCCCTCTTTGTGGAACAATGAGATCAGGAGAAACCCGAATATTAGCAGTAGGAAATCCAATTTTCTTTCCTCTACCTTCACCCTTAACTACAACGCCTTCAAGATGAAATGGTCTTGAAAGTAGCGCCTCGACCTCATCGATTCTCCCATTCGCAACTTTATCCCTGATAAGACTAGATGATACAACTTTTTGCATTGATTCAAATTTGGGCTGAATTTCAACCTCTACACCCAAGGGTCTACAAAGATTTTTCACTAAATCGTAACCACCTTGTTTGTTGGCGCCAAAGGCAAAATCATAACCAAGATAGAAATGTTTTAATTCAGGATAAATCAAAAGGTGCTCTCGAAGAAAACTCTCTGGAGACAGTGTACTAAAATCTCTCGTAAAACCTATCTCAATGAGTACATCGACTCCTAATGAATGAAGAAGCTTTCGCCTTTGATCATAACTATTAATAAGAAATCGTTCTTTATCAGGCTGAAT
>CANFNN010000208.1 GCA_947448095.1 Bacteriovoracaceae bacterium
AAAGGGCCTTACTCTCAAGGACAACAAACTCTCCATTCCTTTGCAGCTTTATGAAATTTCACTGGAACTCACACAAGATAATGAAAAGAGACTTTCAGGAAATCTTGTTAGGCATAATAAAAACCCTATCGTTGAAACTCCTGTCATTGGTTTTTATGGGCCTCTAGACAGATTTAGCGCCAAGAAAGATGCTCCTTTGATCGATCTGAATGGAAAATGGGCGTTAGAGATGGAGGATGAGAAGCGTGAAAAATCCCTCGCGATTGGAAATTTTGTTCAAACTGGATCCCAATTTTCGGGCAGCATTCTGACTCCTACTGGCGACTACCGCTATTTAGATGGATATGTATCGGGAGCACAGTTTGAAGCGGGCAGTTTCGATGGAGTTTATAATTATGTCTTTAAAGGGAGTCTCAAAGACGGCAAAATGACTGCAGCCATTCTTTCAAGCTCCATCACGAAAGTAACTGGAAGCATTAATCCAAAAGCAGAACTTCCTGATGCTTACAAACAAACTGAACTTCAAGAATTGAAATTTATTTTTCCCGACCTAAAGGGACAAAGTGTGTCCTTAACTCATCCTAAATTTAAAAATAAGCCTGTAGTGGTGCAAATATTTGGATCATGGTGTCCTAATTGTATTGATGAAATGAATTACCTCATTCCCTGGTACACAAAAAATGCCAAAAGAGGTGTTGAAGTCATCGCGTTCGCCTTTGAAAGAAGCTTGAGTCTTAAGGGTGCAACTCGGCAACTTTTGAAAGTTCAGAAAAAGATGAAAGTTCCGTATACCATCCTACAAGTTGGATCCACTTCTGAGGACAAACCCTCTGATAAATTACCCGGTCTTAAAAATTTCATTTCGTTTCCAACGACTATTTTCCTCAATAAAAAGCACGAAGTAGTAAAAGTTCATGCAGGGTTTAGTGGACCAAGCACGGGAGAATTTTTCGAAAAATGGAAGATTGAATTTAATCAAACAATTAACGAGTTACTAAAATAATGTTCAAAACAATTTCTCTGCTCTTTATGGCGAATATATTCATGACTTACGCCTGGTATGGTCACTTAAGGACTCTCGCAGGAAAACCCATTTGGATTGCTATTTTACTCAGCTGGGGAGTGGCATTTTTTGAGTATTGTTTCCAAGTACCGGCCAACCGTATTGGCTTTGGGTATTTCACACTTCCTCAACTTAAAATTGTTCAGGAAGTGATCACCATGGTCGTATTTAGCGTTTTTGCGGTCTACTTTATGAAAGTTCCACTGAATCGGAACTTTTTTTACGCTTCTCTGTGTCTAGTCGGTGCAGTTTATTTTATTTTTAGAAAATAAATTAGTCTTCCTGCTTTGACTCATCATCCTCTACATCATCAGCTTCATCTGAATTTCCGTAATCATTATCATCGGATTTAAGACTTTCGTTCTCATCTGATTCGGATGTGTTCTGGCCAGGAGTAGGAAGAAGGCCATTTGCTCCTGCGTGTGACGGACCAGAGTAAGCGCTTGCAGCCCCATGCTCATATACCAGTTCGCCTCCAGATTCCCCCGTCCTGTAGGCCAGGAAGCAGGCAGCAAGACTGACTAGGCAAACAGCCAACTGAACATATATTTGAATTTGAGTTTTTAAAAAATAAGCGGCTACTGATAATACAAGAGCGAGCACAGTTGCCCCTACAAAGATCTCGGCCCTTTCCTCATGCTCATGAATTATTTTTTTATCGACAACTTTCTCAACTGTTTCTTCTGCCTCTTCCCCAGAATCGAGTGCTATATAGCCTGTTGCAGTAGTCAAAATCTGTAGTCCAATAATGATAATCCATGCCTGCTGAGACATTTTATTGCTCTTTATCATGAAAGCAAAAATTAATACCAAAGCTGGCAAAACAAATGTTAATGCCAAGGGAAAATGAACAATGATCGGGTGAAAAGGTACTTGCATTGGAACCTACCTAAAAGATTTTTTTCAATTATAGAGAACGCTGAAACCTAAAGCAATGAACATGTTTTTTCATTGGCCTGCCTTAAACTTAAGATTTCTTTAATTATTTAAAACAAATAATTTTCTGCAAAAACCTCAGTTTTCCGAGTGTCAAAAAAACGTCATTTTTTGATTTTGTCTAAAATAAAGATCCTTTATGTACCCGTGATTCAATTCTTGCCTTACATCCTCTCTCAATCCTGATAGCAAATGTTAGATAAAACAGCATCTTACCTCTGCAAAAATGTTGGCATTTAAAATCGAGACTGTTCTAATTTTCAGAACACATTTACACACACACCTGTAACAAGGAGAACTAAGGATGTCAGTTCGACTAAACAGTCATTTGTCAGACAAGCAGATCAACGCGCTTAAGGACAAACTTTTAGCTGAAGCGGAACGTATCAGAACAAATTTTCAACTTAAGAAAAATGAGTATGAAAACAGTTCTGTAAACGGTGCCAAAGATGAAGTAGATTCGGCCAACGATAATATTCTTCTCGCTGCCGATATGCGATTCTCTAACCGCGAAAGCCTTTACTACAAAAAAATCACTAAGACTCTGAGCAAAGTTGAAAGCGAAAGCTATGGAATGTGCGACGAATGTGGTGATCCAATTACTTACACAAGATTAATTGCGAGACCTACTTCTGAGATGTGCATTCTATGCAAAGAAGAATCTGAAAGAGAAGAATCTCAGAACTTTTTTGAGCGCCGTTCAAAATCTCTAGGTCGCGAAATGAGCGTAAGCGGAAACTAAAAAATGATTGAATACGTCGTCGAACACAATCCAGACGACCGCATTTTAAAAAAAGCCTCCCAAATTTTACGAAATGGGGGGCTTATTTGTTTTCCGACGGAAACAAATTGGGTTGTTGTAGCTGATCCCTTTAATAAAGATGGGGTCGATAAGCTTTACCGACTACGTCATGTTGATAACACCAAGCACTTTACTGTCTTGTGCGAGAGTTTTCAAATGGCCCAGGAAGTCTGCTTTATTGATGATTCTGCTTTTAGACTTTTAAAAAAAATTATTCCCGGTCACTACACCTTCATCTTTGAAGCCAAAAAGAAAATCACGAAATTACTCAAAGCTTCTAAAGCCGATAAAGAAGTGGGAATAAGATTTCCGCCGGTAAATCTGTGCCGACATTTTCTCGCAGTTCATGGTGAGGTTGTTATCTCGACTCATCTTACCTACGAAATGCTGGGTCTCGAAGAAGATGGAATTCCCCTTTATGGGGCACTCATAGATGATTCCTGCGGTAACAAAATAGATCTCACCTTAGATCCGGGAGAATATGAGTTCATCGGTAATTCCACTACGATTGTGGACTTTACCAGTGGAGTTCCTGAGATCATTCGAGAGGGTGCTGGGTCGACTCATTTGATTAAATAAGAATAAGAAATTGAGCAAAAAAAAAGCCATCGGCGCGAGACGATGGCTTTAAAACGTACATATTTTATGGTGCCCGGTGAGGGACTCGAACCCCCACGCTCGCGCACTAGGTTCTAAGCCTAGCGTGTCTACCAATTCCACCAACCGGGCACTGATATGCAAGAGGACTAGATATTCTTTGAAATGAAATAATTTGGCAAGACTTTTATGCGGCCTTACCGGGAGTTCCAGGAGGTTTGGGCGCCGCGCCCTTGGTTTTTTCAGCATCTTTTTTCATTTTATCTAGCTGATTCTGGAGAGCGATCTTATCTTGGCGCAATTTATTGGTTTCTTTCTTCATTTCTGCCGTCTGGTTTCGGCTCTCAACTAAATCTTGGGTTAGCTTCCTCACATTGTTTTCAAGGTGGGCAGTTTTACCTTTAGTGCTGGATTCTTCAGAGACAACGTCTTTTTTCTGATTTTTAAGAGCGTCTTGAAGCCTAAGCTCAAGCTCTTTTTGACGAACTAGCCCTGCCCGCACCTGTGCTTCCATGTTCTCAAATTGAGCTTGGACTTTTTTCAACTCGAGGTCACTGTTTATAGTTGAAGTGGAGGCCAATTCTTCTTTTTTAGCGTCTTGTGTGAGCTTTTTAATCTGCTGCTCAAGCTTAACCTTATCTTGCTTGAGAGTATTCATGGCAGCAGCATCGGCCGTCATTCTTTCCTGAGATTTGGTTAAATCTCTTTTATTAACCTCAATCTGATTTTTTAATTGAGTCGATAAAATATGAAGTCTCTTATTTTCTTCTTTCACGAGCTCATCATCAGTCTTCGTAACGGGTTTTTGCATGACTTTGTTTTTATAGATCTCGATCATCTTTTCATGATTGGAAACTTGTTTTTCCAAGTCTCTTATCTGTTGGGCCTGATTTTGAGTCTGTGCATTGTTGATAATCTTGTTGGCCTGAATAAGCTTCTCATCTAGGTTTGCAAGGTCAGTATCTTTTTGCTCAACAAGCTTGGTAAAACCTTCTTTCGTCTTGGTCGCAATTAATTCTTTCGCTTTCACCAAACGGTTAAGCTTTTCCATTTCCTGCGTGAAGAACGTATCCTTTTGAACCATTTCAATTTGGATTTTTTTCAACTGAATTTCATGCTCACGAGATTCTTTTAAAAAAAGAGTTTCTTTTTCCATTAAGGTCACAAGTTTTTTAGTTTCTTGCTCACTCAATGTTTTCTGTCCATTCATTTTCTCAAGGATCTGAGACTTGAATACGTTGTCTAAATTGGCTGCCGACTGTTGAACGACAGTCACTTGGGCAGCGGCCAAAGCAGCTTTATTATGAATTTCGGCCATTTGAGTTTTGGCTTCTTTTATAATCTTCACTTCTGTCAAAAGTGTTTTAATCTTCGTTTTGAGGTTTTCATTTTCAGCATTGAGACCATTGATTTTGAGTTCTAAGACCTTCTCATTTTCTTTCCCGAGTGATTCGCCTGATCTGGAATCAATCTTTTGGCTTGTTTGTTTAACAATCAATGGGATTTCAGATTGGGTAAATTGATCGATTTCTTCGGCACTTAAATCATCAGAAGACTTATTTAGCTTTTGAGTAAATTCTGCAAACCGGCTCTTAATTGCTTCAGGTAAATCATTTTTGAGGGATTTTATTTTGAGAACATTATCCCCTGCTTCTTTCTCATTTATACCAGACGAAACTCGATAGGCAAATTTCTCGACATCAAAGCTCTTTGAACCTGAAACACGAAAGATTTGCTCCTCTTCCTTCATCTGCCCCTTGATACGCTGAATGATCTCATCTTCGACTTTTGATCCACTTATTGTTTGTGAAAAAGATTCCTCTTCTTTTTGACCCTTCACAACTGTTTTGAATTCAGAATTCACTTTGGAAGCAGGTAAAACAACTTTATCCGATAGATCATTTAAGGCATCACCATTAATCTGGAAAGAAGTAACTCCCTCTGTAGGGTAACTTGTGATTCCCGCTGCTGCTGACAAATCACTAAAAAGAAGTCCCCTGTTTTCAGACTGGATTCGATCATCCTTGGTCCAAAGGCCCGTGATGACAGTTTTATTTACTTCACGCAGTAAAGTGAAGTCAAAAAAGTCACTCGATTGA
>CANFNN010000209.1 GCA_947448095.1 Bacteriovoracaceae bacterium
AACAGAAAATAGATCAAAACCTCTATCTAGTTGAGAGACTTGAACCTGCTCATGCTCTGAAGCGAGACCACCTAAAAGGTTAAAACTTTCTTTTTCAAATTTATAGAGAGCTTCATTTTGAATGAGACTGCCTTGATAAAGATATTCGCGAACATTGCCTGAGCTAAGCGTATTAATAATTCTTTTGTGTTGATTGACTCCCGAGCGCAAGGAAATGGCAGAAGACTGATTTAAGCGCAAATTTGTCTTCTGCTGGGCCAGAAGTTGATCATTTTGACTTCTATCTTTTGAATTGTCCGTTGTATTGCCGTCTAATTCATTTTCTCCTCTCAAAAAAGAAAACAAAAAATCAGAATCAAGTTTTGAATTCCAAAAATGTGAGGATGAGGAAGTAAGTTGAGTAGTGTCAGTTGAGTCTTTCTCGGTCGCGTGAAATCTTTTTTTGTTAAGTCTAGAAATCCCATCTGAGTGAAATCGGTAGCCTGTGATTGTTCCCCGGTGTCGCTCAGTTCCCCAATCGTTAGAAATTGAAGTACTGATCGTTCCAAAGCTTCCTCCATTGATATTGACCCTCGTCTCGGGAGGATTTTCTCCTTTTCTCGTGGTCATCTCAACCAGTCCACCCATGGCATCAGAGCCAAAGAGAACGGCCTGAGGTCCCTTATAAACTTCAATCTCTTTCAGAAATGGTGAAGACATGAAGGCAGAATCAAACTGACGGTCAACATTGGAGGCATCATTAATTTTCATTCCATCTAGAACAAATGCGACATGACGGCTCTCAGTGCCGCGAATAAAATAGGATGCCCTTGATCCGGGGCCACCATTTTGGCTGGCAATAACACCAGGAACAGCACTTAACAAAGGCGTTATTTGGCCCAGTGGCTGCGAATCTAATTGTGGAGTTGATACGTTCACTGATTGAGAAAAATTGAAATCAGAAACTCTTTTCTTGGCAGAAACCTGAATTCTTTCTAGGTCATAGATTTCTTCGGCATATACATGCCCGATACAAAACATGGCCAACACGACATAAATCGACATTAAATTCCTCCCCGGGAATGTCGTAGTCTCTCAAGTCGTATCTGGCTTCCTCCTAAGAGGTTACAGTTGCGGGACAGCGCTGGATTTACACCAGCTTCCGGTGGTTGAGAGCTAAGTCTAAACTACTATGTCGATGACTCGATGAATAGTTTTTTAACAAAAAAAAGGCTCCTTTCGGAGCCTTTGGTCTATTAAGCGGATTTTTCTTCCATCTCTTTTTCTTGAAATTCAACCTCATCCCTCACTCTCTCCTCAATCACTTTATATTTTGGTGATTGGTAAGGGTCGTGGTGGATTTTATTTTTGTAGAGATCCTTTTGTTTATCAAATTGTTTTTCCATTTTCTCAACACAGAGATCAAGACACTTGTACATATTATCTGCACAGGCCTTTGCAAAGAAGTCAAACTTGGGACCATGAGCTTTGATTTCTGCCCAATGATCGTCTCCGCTCACCCAGCATGTCCAAGAAACACTGGTGTTACCTTCGAAATATTTTTCTAACTTTTCAGATTTCTCTCTAATACGCTCATCAAGAGCTGGAGTATGGTCTAGATGCTTGAACGAGATTTTTAATTTCATAAACGTGCCTCAGATAAATTAATAATCGCAGATGAGAAACAATAACCGAAACCTCTGTTACGTCATATCACTGACCTCCTGGTTTATTTTTTACGTTTAGATGAAGGGGCAATTCCCATCATCTCTCGATATTTTGCAACCGTTCTACGGGCAACAATAATATCTCTCGTGCTCAAAAGTTCAGAGATCTTCTGATCGGATAACGGCCTTTTGGGATCTTCGTGACCGACCATCTCTTTAATTTTGAGCTTCAAGCTTTCGCCTGCTATGTCGATACCACCGTTTTTTCCGCCGATACCAGCGTTAAAGAAGTACTTCAATTCAAAAGTACCAATCGGTGTATGCATAAATTTGTTCGTCGTAACACGAGAAACAGTTGACTCATGCATCCCAATTTCGTTTGCAATATCTTTCAAAATCATTGGTTTTAGAAATGCCGGTCCTTTCTTAAAAAACTCCTGCTGTGTTCGCACAATTGAATTGGAAACTTTATAAATCGTTTTTTGACGGTTCTCAATAGACTTGATTAGCCACATTGCTGAACGAAGTTTATCCTGAACGAATTCTTTTGCCTCTGCATCACTTTGCTGATTTTTAATCAAAGATTTATAGAGATTTGAGATACGAAGACGCGGAACACCTTCATCATTAATTTGTACAACAAATTCGCCGCCGACTTCAGCGACAAAAATATCCGGGACCACGTATTGAGTTTCTTCTGCGGAAACTAATCGACCAGGTTTTGGATTTAGACCCATAATGATCAATTCAGCATCTTTAACTTTTTCTTTTGAAACTCCGAAATCTTTGGCAATTTTGGCATAATCTCTTTTTTCGAGATCACGCATATTTCGCTCAACAATAAGTTCAACCAGCGGAGATCTTTCTGGTAATAATCTTGCCTGGATTCCCAAACACTCTTCAAGATTCTGTGCCCCACATCCAACAGGGTCAAGGTGCTGAACCAGACCTAGAATGCCAATAGCCTGATCTCTTCCAAGTTTCGAGCGACCAATAATTTCATCAACTGGAACTTCGAGATAACCATCGTCATCAATATTACCTACGAGCTCAAGTGCATAATTAAGTTCTTCTGGAGTCAGGCTTTCCATCCGAAGTTGCCATTCAAGGTGTTCTTGCAAACTTTGATTTTTAGAAACCATGTTTTCATAGCTTGGAAGATCATCCGGAGATCCGCTCTCCTTCATATTGGGAGAAGTAGAAGACGAGGAATTAAATGATTCTGAATATTGTTCCCAATCAAACGTATCCTTAGACCCTTCAATCAGCTCTGGACCAGAAAAATTATCAGATGTTGCTTCCTGAGCATCCATCTCTTCGCGACTTGAGTGGTCTTCCACTTCACCGTCTATTTCTTCAAGCATCGGATTTTCAACCATCTCCTGAGAAATCAGAGTGGTCATCTCAAGGTGAGTTAACGTCAGAAGCTTAATCGCTTGCTGAAGTTGAGGCGTGATCATTAAGCTTTGCGACTGCCGAAGCCCTTGATGCATTTTAATCGCCATAAAACATCCCCACTACATCTTGAATTCTTCCCCTAAGTAAAACTTACGGGCGACTTCGTTATTAATAATCTCTTCGGGCGTGCCACTGACCAGTAATTCTCCTGCGCTCATGATATATGCCCTATCCACGATACCCAGGGTTTCTCTTACATTATGATCAGTAATCAACACTCCAATATTTTTTTGCTTCAAGCGCTTAATAATCTGCTGGATGTCACTGACTGCCAGCGGATCGACTCCGGCAAATGGCTCATCTAATAAGATGAACTTTGGATCAAGGGCCAGGGAGCGCGCGATCTCTACCCTTCTTCTTTCTCCACCTGAGAGCTCTCTACCTTTGGATCTTCGAATATGATCCAGGCCAAAGTCGCTTATCAGGTTATCCAGAGCGTTCTGTCTTTCTTTATCCGAGAGATCCCGGACTTCGAGCACAGAAACTATATTTTCTTCAACCGTTAGCTCTCTAAA
The DNA here is from genome assembly GCA_947448095.1 of Bacteriovoracaceae bacterium. Classification (GTDB taxonomy): domain Bacteria; phylum Bdellovibrionota; class Bacteriovoracia; order Bacteriovoracales; family Bacteriovoracaceae; genus Peredibacter. Next base: position 3,620 of record CANFNN010000209.1, read on the forward strand.
AACTGATGCTTCCTGTGGAAGATAACCAATTCCTTTTCGAGCTCTCACATGAAGCGGAAGTTCTGTGACGTTTTCGTCGAGAAGATTAATCTTTCCCTCGTCCGCCTTCACCAAACCCACCATCATATAAAAAGATGTTGTCTTTCCGGCACCGTTTGGACCCAAAAGTCCCACGATCTCACCTCTTTCAACATCAATACTTACGTTCTTTACTACTTGTCGCCCATTGTAGGATTTCTTCAAATCCCGAGCGTGAAAACTTGCAGCCATTAAACTATTCCTTTAGTTTATTTTTCTTTTCATCATCCTTGCGTTTCATCTGAAAATCCGTGATGGCATCATCCACTTCGATTAAATCCATCTTTTCTCGGATCGTAATGCGGTAACCTTTCACCACATCAGCACCGTGTTCAACCTTGGGAGCTCCAGAGAGGATCATCTTTTGATCAACCCCGAAACCTTCAAGCTTTTCGGCAAACGCCTTTCGGTAAGTAGTCCCTTCGGGTGTTTCCATCGTTTCAGTCATCTTCACATCGTCATTAAAGACAAAATACTTGAGACTTTTGTTATAGTTTTCGAGGTAGATGTCGCCATTTCCGGCGGTTATGAGGTAGCTCTGTCTTTTTAAACTCACATCTCCTTCGAGGTGTGCCAGCGACTTTAACCCTTCTAACTGAAGTTGTTGAGATGAAAACACCATCTTACCTTCATACTTTTTCTTTCTTTCCATGCTACCGTGCACCTGACCTTTGAAGAGTGAAAAATGATTATGAGGGTTGGCCCGCATAGTCTCGGAGTGAATCTCAATCTGATCTTTAGTTTTTAAGTCAAAGCCTTTGAATGTGACTCCGCCGTAGCCAAGGATGAGATCTTTTTTAAAATAATATTTAACCCGCGCAGCTTCATATTCAGCTTCATCGGAAACCACCTTAACGTCTCCCTTAAGGACTAGAAGATCTTTGGCTTTTTTATAAATACCTTCTTGAGCTTCGTATCTCATGGTTTGATTTTTTTGCTGATAATTGTAAACGCCCTTGGGCTCAGTGAATTCTGCTAACTCTTCACCAATCGATTGCATTTTAATCGCGGCTAAAGACATCTGAGGAATCCCGCCAATCAGGTGAAAATAATTTAGATGCTCAATTTCAGTAAATTCCGGCGCCATGGTTCCGGCTTTTTTTAGTGCCGGATCAGCGTCCGTTTTTTGTCTCAAAGCTGTCAGGATGACAAAAAGATTAAGCACGCTGTAGAGGGAAATGATTATTATTGATCGTGGGTTACGAATAGTCATACTTAGGATTATAGCATTTAGAGCGATTTCCGACACTTAAGTAGCATTTTCCTCTTGTTTGTAAGGCGAAAACAGGTGACGAAATTCCTCGGTTTTTGTAATCTCTTTTCCTATGCAAAATCAAATACTTCCAGAATTTCCGACCCTCCAAGACTTGGTGGATAAGGGCGCTAAGCTCACCCCAATGATGGAACAATATTATCAAGTCAAAAAACAATATCCTGGCATTCTACTCATGTTTCGCATGGGCGACTTTTATGAAATGTTTTTTGAAGATGCGCGGGAAGCGGCCCGGATCCTCAATATTACTTTAACTGTTCGTGGGAAATTAGGTGATGTGCCTATTCCTATGGCCGGTATTCCTCACCATGCCGCTTCCGTCTACGTTGATCGCATTTCTCAACAAGGAAAAAAAGTTGTGATTTGTGAGCAGCTTGAAGACCCAAAACAAGCTAAAGGCATCGTTAAACGTGGAGTTTCTCAGATTGTTTCTCCCGGTATGCCCTATGACCTTGATAAAACTTCTGCGATG
>CANFNN010000210.1 GCA_947448095.1 Bacteriovoracaceae bacterium
ATCCCCTTTTAGTCCTCAATTGATCTCAAAGATTGAAACATTTCAGTCTTTTGCTAAACCTATGAGTTTAGGAAAAGTGGCTTTTTCTTCTCGGTTGATTCTCGCACCCATGGCCGGAATTTGTAACCTTCCTTACCGGCTCCTAATGGAAGACTTAGGTGCCGGGGGAACAGTTTCTGAGCTCATCTCATGCCACGGAATTAATTACGGTAACCAGAAAACTCTTGAGATGCTTAAAATTGATCCCTTGGAAAAAAACGTAGGGATTCAACTCTTCGGGGAAGACGCGGACTCCATGTCACGCGCGGCCGAAGTCGCAGAAAGCTATGGGCCTAAGTTTCTTGATATCAATATGGGCTGCCCCGTGAATAAGGTCGTCACCAAAGGTGGTGGCTCGGCGCTTATGAGAGAAGTCAAAAATCTCGCTCCTCTATTTGAAAAGATGAGAAGTAAAATGAAGATTCCTCTTTCGATAAAAATTAGAACCGGTTGGGATCATGATTCCCTTAATGCGGGAGAGATTCTTAAAATCGCTCACGAAAGTGGGATTGAATGGGTAGCAATTCATGGCCGAACCAGAACGCAGCAGTACACTGGTCAGGCCAATTGGGAATTTATTGAATCTTTAAATGAAACAAAATCTCTGCCGCTGATTGGTAACGGGGACCTTCATCACCCGTTTGGAGTTTCCGAGCGGCTCCAAAAAACTCAGTGCGATGCTTTAATGCTGGCTCGTGGGGCCCTGAGAAATCCGTTTATCTTTTTAGAATCTCTAGACCCAGCTTATGCTTCTCAAAAGCGCTCTGTTTTTAATGGAAATGATTACTGGGAAGTGATTCAAAGGCTTCATGCCTATATCACCGAGACCTTTCCCGAAGAAAGAACCTCGCTGGTTCAGCTTAGAAAACTCATCGTTTGGTTTGCCGCCGGCTTTCCACATGCGGCCGCTTTCCGGTCTCAAATCTTTACCTGCCCACTTTTAGAGGACACCATGAAGCTAACCGAGGACTACTTCTTGTCTTTGGGTGAGTCCCAGAAATTCATCAATTATGATGAAGTTTTCATGAGTTCCGGCCACGGTTAAAGAAATCTTCCGACAAAATCACTAAAGTTCTAAATGTCTGGGCCAAAGTGTCCGAATATAGACGGTATGCGATACCTAATTCTATTTTTGGCCATTCCTTTTTTTCATGCTCAAGCGGCAGCGCCCGATTGTGAAAAAATTAAAAAGATTGCTGGTGAGCTGGAGAAAAAAATTCAGTCAGCGCATTTTACGTCTGAGGCCTGCAGTAAAATGGATTCCAAAAGCTTAGGTCTACCCGACGGATCCATTGTTTTTTCAGGAGACTGGGACTACCGATGCAAGGATTATTCCGCAGTCGATGCCCAGCTCAAATCAATTGAAAATGAAATCGCCCTTCTCAAAGGGATTGAAAGTTTAAAGACCGAGATTATTGAAGGCCTAAAAACAGTTGATCAAAATAAAAATCAAGACCAGGCCAAAGCAGACTCTGCTTCATTCATGAAAAATTTGCAAGTCGCTCGAACTCTAGAAAAATTTCTCGCCACTTCAAATACCAATGGCGAAAACATTTTAGGCAAAGTCGCCAGTGATCCTGACTGGAAAAGCGAAACTGATTTGAACGGTTTTGCTAAAATATTATTGAAATACTGTGGTCTTTTCTCTCAGAAGGGAACTGTTTGTGAGAAAGGTTATTCAATAAATGAAGATACTTTCAAAGAAATCAAAGATTTTATCAAAGTCGGAAAAAACACCGAGCGAAAATTTAATAAAAACCAGATTAAAGATCTGACAAGTGCTCTTGCTATTAATTCAGGTGAAGAGAAGTATTCCTTTGAAGAATTGGCCAGCAGTCTCAAAGGTGTTCAACCAAACGGTCTTTTGGCGGCAGAAGATATCCAAGCAATTAAGGCCCTACCAGAGCTCTCAAACGATACTTCGTTTGATTTTCTTAAAAATATGAAGCAGTCAATTAAAGGTATTAAAGGATCAGAAGCCCTGGTTAAGGCCAAGAATATTCCCGCTCGCTTTTCAACACTTTTAAATGATTTGAAAAAACGGCAAGAATGGGAAATGAAAAGCAAACTCTCCTTAGTCCTAAATCAACACGAAAGCTCTATACCAGAAGAAGTTGCTGAGGAATGTGAAAATGCTCGCGAGCTAAAAGGCAGCATTGAAAAGTGTCTTACCCCGCTTAAAAAAAATTCAGCATTGAAGTCGTATGAGCAAGCTGCGGTCGGCGACCTGATTGCCGAATTTGATCACGGTCAAAAACATATTGATAAGCTCGATCAACTCCTCAAAGAATGCATTCCTTCTGAGGCCCTTGAATATCCCAAAAAATGTGAAGGCTATATTACTCAGCAGATGGCAGATCTTTCGGCCAAGAGTCTAGTGCTCAGTGCCCTGAAGGCCAAGCACATTCAGGCCGATCCTGATCTTATCAGCCTGAGAGATTTTGCTCTTGAAAAGCTTCATTCAAAGCCTTGTAATATGCCCTCAGAAGAATCAAACATCACTAGTTGTGATGCTGATTTAGGAAATATTTCACTTCAGGCGATCGCTCTCTCTGGTGAAACAAAAGATATTATTTATGTGTTTCAAAAGCCAACAACTCCGTCCTCGATCCAAGAAATTTGTGATGCGAGACAAGATAAAACAAATTTTAAAGAAGAATTGTGTTCGATTAAGGATGAACCACCCTCTAAGACTTCAAAAAGTAGCATTGATTCTTATGAAGCACCTGTCAATCCTGATGGATCAAATCAGACTGGGCAGGCCTTGTTTGACTTAGGAAGTTCTATTCTCAATACAGTCGCTGGATATTTTGCTCCTAGGCCTCAACAGATGATGAACCCTTACGCTCCTATTTTTCCCTACTCTCAGCCGATGTCTCAGCCCAAAGATATCACCGCAAATATCATGGACCCATACGTCGCACACGGGTTTGGAAATTATTATCCCACTCAAGGTCTTAGACCCTACTCTTCCATTAATTCTAACGTAGGAACCTCTTCGGCCTATGATTTTGGTACCTCCTCGCACTTTAATTCGCCTGTGGGATGGTAACTGACACTTATTTTAGGCACTGAAATATCTGAGCTTGAACTTCAGACACTGAATATCTATCATTAATTCAAAGACTTACTTCTTAATTCAAAGAGATCGGCATTAATTTCCTTGCATCAGTTAGAATAAAGATAACTGCATGAAAATCCGAAAATAGTAAGGGAGAAACCGTACACATGGATGTCAGGTACCTACTGTTATTATTCTTACTAGTCTCGTGCTTGCCAACGGCCCAGGTGAGTAAGGGTAATTTGGCGTCTGATGGAACCAGCCAATCAACTGGTGGAACAACTAGCGGCACTACTACCATTCCGGCTTCTGTGACCCAGTGGAACTACTTGGGCGCCTTATCAAAAACAATTACCATCAATGTTTCTAATCTCAATAACTCCTACATCCTAGGAAAAGACATTGAAACTTTCCTAACAACTCCGGCGAATTTTTCGCAAGACTACTGTTTAATTAGCCGCTATTCGATTGCGGGACTGACTTATGAATTAAGAAGTCGCATCATACCTATTTCTTATTATGATTTCTCGGCCAAAAGAACTGTTAAAATTTTCCGAGTGGATTTTAACGATCTCAATAACTCAAAATCTACCTGTATCGAAAACTCTGCTTCCCCGATTGGCATTGAGATGATTGATGTGAACGGAGATCATGTTCTAGATCCTAATTCTATAGTTGCGGCCAGAAAGACCTATGATCCTTCATTGATTTGTCCCCTTTGTTCAAGTGTTTTATCTTCTAGTAAAATATTTATCGCTAAGAAATCTCTAGGAGTCTTAAAAGAACTTACCCTGGCCGAAAACGATATTAGAACTCTGGCACTCTCAATTGATCCTAATAACAATTCGAGTACGAATGCAGGATCATGTTCACAAACTGAGTGTGCGACTCGTGGCTTTGATTGCTGCTTAGACAATCAGTGTATAACGGATGGAGCAACTCGCCCGACTGCTTCGACCCAATACTCTTCGCAACTTCAGGCGGCAGAACAAGAAAGACTGAATAACCCTCTGGCCTATTTAAATTACCCACAGCTTTACTATATTTGTGGAACCTCAATTCCATCAACTACTGGCGGAAGCTCAAGTGGAAGTTATGATCAAGGTCTAACTCAGCTCAAAAAAGATTATTTTTGTCTCAAACATTTAACCACTAATAAAACGGGTGCCACTTTTCATCAAGACGTCTTAAACGGTTTTGCTTCCCTACCGGATGAGCTCGACATCGCTGACGTTTTAAATTCTCCTGCAACACTTTATCCGATTGATATTGAGTGCAGAAACGATGCTGCCCCAAGCTCAAACATGTATTACAAAAAAGTGGTTGAGCGGCTTTATCAGAACTGTGGTTGTGCCAAAACCACTCTCTCTGACATGATTACTTATTGCCCGGCCTACGATTATACGGTTAATTATTTTGAGACATCAGGACTTCCTAACCGAATTGACTGCTATACGCCGCCAAATACGGCCAATCAAATCCCAACTCAACAAACAGTTTCTGTTAATTCTCGCTCCGCCCCTCATCGCTATTTCCGCTCTTGCGGAGAAGAGTTCGGCTCAACCGGTGCGTGTGCTTCGGGAGATTCTCAAGAGGGAGATTTCTTCGAATATCAAGATGAAGGAAATATTCTTCCATCTCAGGAACAATTTGGTATGAATTCGATTCTAGGGCAGATGAAAGTGACCCTGGATAAGACGGTTCCGGCCAAGTCAATTGCTATTGAACTAGATCAGATTTACCAAATTTCTACCACCTCAGGATTTTATAGTCCTTGCCCGACTTGTGCTAAGGACTCTTGGTTCACATCATTTAGTGCCTACCCTACAACCGCTTATGGAACGGGACTTCAGGCCATAGGGCATTCGACATCGAGAGATTTATACGACAATAATTCGACTGGTGGAAATTACGAAGATACTATTTTTGGTCGCGCTTGCTGGATTCCTCCAACGATGATTCCCTTTTCTCATTCACCCATTAGCTCGACTCAGACTCAACGTCTTACCCGTTTAAAAACTCAAGCAGCGCTATTTGCCAACGGCTATCAGCGTGACTGGTACGGCTTTAATAAGGGTGCCTTGATAGGCTCTTTTGATGGAGTATCGTGGTTTGCTGTTGGTAAAGGACGAATTGTTCGCTCCACTTCGAAAAAATTATTTCTTGCTATCAACGCTCCCTTCGCTGATCTTGCTTCACCAACCCTACAGGTTGTGAATGTTCAGGCCTATGATGGAGTTTCTCAAGCGGCTCAACTGGATTATGACCCTACTCTTCACTTGTACCATCCTTATCAAAACGAAGCCGGTAACTGTCAGGCCAATCACATGTGTGAC
>CANFNN010000211.1 GCA_947448095.1 Bacteriovoracaceae bacterium
CTATGAAAATACTGACAAACTCCCGTGGAACTTATCCCGAGTGACTGTGGGTCTTGGTCTTCAGGCCGAAACTGAAGTCTTGGAATTTCTTGAAGCGGAAGCTGTAGCGGAAATTGAATTACGGTTCCAAAAAAATTAATTGAAAGGTTATTCTATGAAACGCATTTCTCTTATAGTTCTTTTCCTTTCTCAAGCGGCATTGGCCAATGTGGGAAAAGTTCCTCTGGATTGGATCAAGCCTGGTAGTCAGCATCAAAAAGCGTTTACCTCTCTTAATCAACTGGATAGCGCCTATAAAAATATTCTTGATGCAAACATGAGTCTATTTAAAAACATCCCTGAGGATGGTCACAAAAGATGGTCTCTTCAGAGTATCCGAACTGAAGTCGCTATTGAGGCCGGAGGTACGATTGGTGTCATGGGTGTAGGTGGAGAAGCTGCCTTGGAATTAGTCTGGGTTAAGAAGAATAGCTCTTCCAAAATGAATCGAGCTATTCGCCTTATGGAAGAGGTCACAGAACCAGAATCCGAAAGTATTCAGATTCGTGGTGAAATGACGGAAGAATCATTGGCCCAAGAGATTGCACCGATAGTCGATTTGGCAATCGCATCGGGACATATGAGAAAGCGGCGAAGACTTTTTAATGGACTCTTTAAAGAAGCGCTTAAGTTTCAGAGCACAATTCGCGAGCTTGAAACAGCTCCCGCCATGGGACCGTGGTACGCGTATAAATACCAATTAGAATTGTATGTTTCCGCCGAAGGAAACATCTCGCTCGTTGCGATTGGAAATTCTATTCGCTTGAGAATGGAGTGGTGGAGACTCAAAAAAAATGAGGCGAAGGCATTCTATCCACCTATGATTCAGGAGGAGCTCTCGGCGAACGCTAAGTTTGTTACTGCCATCGCTTCAGATTTATCGGTGATGAATGACACTCCTTTAGATAATGGATTTAAGTTAAACGTGCTCAAAGTTGGAGTTGGGACTACGGTTACGGGGAATCTTTTCTTCGTGAAAGGGAAAGCCAAAGCCGTTGGATCCATTTTCTTTAAGCGTGACCCTAATGAAGATCAAGCCTTAGTGCTTCCGACATTGATGAATGATGTTTCAAGTTACGGTATGATTGAAGGCGGATCGGTAGTCGATGTTCCAAGATTTAGTTTTCGTGAAGGCATCAAAAAAGCCTCGGGCATTGCTCAGTTTTTTGCTTCTCGGGCCAAAACCAAAGAAGAAGGGCAGTTCGAACTGAATGTCATTGAGGCAGAATTTGAACTTTTCACGAGTGGTGGTATTGGGATTGTTTCAGTCGAAGGAAGTTCCCTCATCACATTGTTCGTCACGAGAAACGTCACTATTTAAGGAAAACAAATGAAGATTAAATATTTGATTGCAGCACTCTTAATTACGTTTCAAGTCCAAGCAGGGATTGAGTCAGCATCCAGGATCGTTGCCAAACAGGTGAGAAGAAAATTAATTCATGCACAAAGTGCTTTGTCTCGGCCTGTTACGCCTTATCTTTATACGGGAAGCGATAATACGGCCTATTATATGAAAAGAATTCGTCTACAGTTTGAACCATTTGTTGAATTTCATTTAGCCGTTTTTGAAATTAAAATTTTCCCTATCATTGAATTCAGGTGGACTCGAAAAAATCCTCAAGGCTGGGTCAATTATAAGAGGGAATAGTTCTCTAACTTGCGATATCCAATTGTGAGCATTCAGAAATAATCTTATAAAGAGGGTCATTTCTTTTCTGAAGGATCTTAATAATTTCGGACTTCGGTAACATGATTATAGTTGAATCTTTTTTTACCCTGCAGTTGTAGTGAAGGGGAACATTTTCCAGCATGCTATTAATTCCTACGATAGATCCTGGGGTATTAATGATAAGTGATTTTTTTTTCTTGAAGAGTTCTATTTCCCCATGAAAAAGAATGATGCCAGTATTTGAAATTTGTTTTTCATAAACCAGATCAAAATCGTTGTTAAAGGTGATCACCTCAAAAAAATCAGCGATTCGTTTTAAATTAAGGGCATCAAGTTGAGGGATGTTGTTTTTCATTTGCTCATTCTCGGTGATTTCGGCAAAGAAAAAAATGTCCTACATCAGCTTATTTGGAAGTACTGGTCAGCTAGAAAACCTTAATCAAGAGTTTTACAGAAATGAATAAAATCAATATTGCGGTCAAGCGTTGAATGGAACCTTGTGAAATTCTTGGGTGGGACCCCATAAATGACCCCAGCATGCCACCACAGACGACGGCCAGGTAAAGAGGCCAATAGTGAAGTAGTTCTGTTTCCATGCCTTTGGTAAACTGTCCAATGAGTCCGGCCACAGAGTTCAAAAAGATGAAGGCGCTCGCCGTTGACGCCACTTCTTTTGGTTTTCCCCATTTCATATTAAGCATCAAAGGAGCGAGGAAGATTCCTCCTCCAATCCCCACTAAGCCAGAAAGAAACCCTAAGCCGCCACCTACTAAAAGTGAAACTGGTAGAGAGGGTATTTTGGTGGATTCAAGAGACGTCTTTGGAATAAAAAGTAATCTGACGCCCGCTAAAATTAAACAACTGGTCAGAAGGATTAAAAAAGATCTTTCCGTAAGATGAAACATCCCTCCCCAAAAAGCCAAGGGAACTGAGGCAAGCACAAATGGAAGTATAAGTGGTTTGTTAAAGTGTTTGTTTTTATAAAAATGATAACAACTGCCACTCACGACCAGCAAATTACAGATCAATGCCAATTTAGGAATGAGGAAATAAGGTACGTTAGAGACTGCGAGAGCAGCTAAATAGGAAGAGCCCCCGCCGAAGCCAACGATGGCATAGAGAAGAGCAATCACAAAAAAACTGAGTGCTAACATGAACTTATCCTTATGTGTTGTTATTATAGGCCTAACGTTCACAAAATAGAACTCCCTGAGCTAGGTCATGTTTATAATGCCTAAAATTTGTCATAAATTCCTAATTCATCAAGGAGTACGAGTGAGCATTCATATTAACGGTAAGCGCGGAGATGTGGCAGAAACGGTTCTTTTGCCAGGGGATCCACTCAGGGCCAAATTCATCGCTGAGCATCTTTTACAAGACGTGCAATGCTATTCCCAAGTTCGGGGTATGTATGGCTTTACCGGTTTTTATAAAGGCCAAAGAGTTTCCGTTCAGGGAACAGGCATGGGACTGCCTTCGCATTCCATTTATGTAAATGAGCTAATTGATTTCTTCGGAGTGAAAAATCTGATTCGAATTGGTACCTGTGGATCGTTTCAAGAAAATATTAAACTAAGAGACGTCGTCCTAGCGATGAGTTCGTGCTCTGAATCGAATTTCAACCATAAAACTTTTAAGGGCATGGACTATTCACCCACTGCAGATTTTGGGCTTCTTTTGCAGGCCTATAATCAATCCAAAGAGAAAAAGAAAAATATCCATGTTGGAAGTGTTTTGTCTTCAGATGTATTTTATAACGAAGATCCTGAAGAGTGGAAGCTTTGGGCAAGGCATGGTGTCTTGGCAGTAGAAATGGAAACATCGGCTCTCTATACCATCGCTGCTCGTAAGCAATGTCGCGCCTTAAGTATTCTCACGGTCAGCGACAGTTTAGTGACGGGAGAGGCCAGCGGATCCCTCGAGAGGGAGCAAAATTTTACGGATATGGTGGAGATTGCCCTTAGTGCTCTCTAATGACGCTCCTTGTTTTTTTATCTCGTGCCCAGTATACTTAGCCCATGAAAAAAACAATTTTAAGCGGTAGCACCGTCACTGGTGATTTAACTTTAGGCAATTATATTGGTGCTATTCATAACTGGAAGCAGCTCCAGGAAAAGTATGACTGTCTCTATTTTTTAGCTGATTTGCATGCGCTTACTGTTTTTCAAGATCCAAAAGTTTTAAGAGACCGAACCTATAGTTTTTTTGCCCAGTATCTTGCTCTTGGTCTAGATCCCCAGAAAAATATTATTTTTGTTCAGTCTCAAGTTCCAGAGCATACAGAACTTTCTTGGGTCCTGACTTGTTTGACCCCTATGGGTTATTTGAATCGCATGACTCAGTTTAAAGAGAAATCAGAAAAGCATGTTAAAAACATTAATGCCGGCCTTTACACATATCCTATTCTCATGGCGGCAGATATTCTTTTGTATCAAGCTGACCTCGTTCCAGTTGGAGAGGATCAAAGACAGCATCTTGAACTTTGTAGAGACATTGTAGGATTTTTTGAAAATCGCTACGGCGAAGGTATTTTAAAAATGCCTGAGGCCTATATCGGAAAATCGGGAGCTCGAATTATGTCGCTCCAGGACCCTGAAAAGAAAATGTCCAAATCAGATGAAAACGAAAAGAACTTTGTTTCCATTATTGATGACGCTAAAAAAATTGAAAAAAAGATCAAAGGTGCCGCGACCGATTCTGGCACTGAAATTAAATATGATCCTGAAACCAAACCTGGTCTTTCAAATCTCATGACTATTTATTCTGTTCTTAGTGGCAAGACGACTGAGGAGCTAGAAAAAGAGTATGAGGGGAAAATGTACGGGCACCTAAAAGTGGATCTGGCCGACGTTGTGGTTCAGACACTTAGGCCCGTGCGTGAGAAATATGATGATCTCATGAAGAACAAAGACCATCTGGATCAGCTGATGAAGAGTGGCTCTGAGCGAGCGCGTGCTCGTTCTCGCGTTACTTTGGAAAACGTCTATAAAGCTGTGGGTCTAGTTCGCTAAGTCGCTTAAACAATAAAGCGCATCTTTTCTTCAGTTGTTGGTAAGCGGCAGGTGTCACGTTTACCAAACAGAGTGTATCTGTTCTTTGCAACTAAATCATAAATCCTGTCTGAAAATGCGGTGGGGAAAAGTCGAAGAATTAATAAGCATTTCCACGGGCCGCCCAATTCAGATACTGCCAGCAAGACTCCCTTTGATTTTCGATAAGTCTTTCCCTCGAGAAGTACCACCAACGATTTTAAATCAATCACATCCTCTTGGTTAAGAGTTGTTTTCGCATAATCACTTTGGAGAGCGCAAAATTTAAAGATGCCTCTTTTATCAACTTTCATCATAAAGTCGATAAAGCCATTACACAGACCACAGTAGCCATCAAAAAAAATGACCTTCATACGGGTGCCAGAAATGGAATGGGGAGCGATAGTGATCTTAGCTTCATTTGCGAATCAACTCCAATCAGTTCGCCTGGATTGAGCTTCGTCCAGATATTATCCCCTTGAAGTGGCTCGCTTGAGATAATTAAATGATTCACATTCATCTCTCCCTCAGGATTGGACTCACACCAAGGAGCGAGACTTTTACAGGTTTCTCTCTCGGAGCATTTTTTCTTGTGAGTACTATAGTAGAGAGTGATACCACCATTAATGGCAATCATGATGGGGCCATTTGAAATTACAAAAGTTAGA
>CANFNN010000212.1 GCA_947448095.1 Bacteriovoracaceae bacterium
CTGAGGGAGGAACAGTGGCGACCTTTCTCTCAGTAATCAACTTAAGAGCAAAATCCACATCTTTGAGATTGGTATGTTTTGAAAGCGGAACCATCATAAAATAAGTTCCGCTGGGAATAGAAAACTCAAAACCAAGCTGTTTCATTTCCTGGTAAAACCAGTCTCGTTTTTGTTTATAGAGTGAAACAAATCCTGGAAGATAATCAGGTAACTGCTTCAGGCCTTCGGCCACAGCTTCTTGAATAGGGGTCGAGACAGAAAAAGTGACGTACTGATGAACCAAACGGCAAGCATGCGTAACTTTTTGATTGGCACAAATCCAACCAATCTTCCAACCCGTAAGACCAAAAGTTTTTCCCGCACTTGAGACCGTAATCGTTCGATCCTTCATTCCGTCTAACGTGGCAGTCGGAAGATGTTTGAGGCCATCAAAGACCAGAAACTCATAAACTTCATCAGAGAGAAGGAAAAGATCATTTTCGATGGCGACATTGGAAACGGCCACAATTTCTTCTTTGGTCCAAACTTTTCCCGTAGGATTATGGGGATTATTGAGAATAAGTAACTTGGTTCGTGGAGTGACAGCTGCTTCAAGTTCTTTTTGATCAATGTTAAAATCTGGGGCGTGCATGGTGACTGGAACCGGAATTCCGCCTGCCATTTTAATTGAGGCAACATACGAATCATAAAATGGCTCTAAAACAATGACTTCATCGCCTGGATTAATCAACGCCATAATGACGAGATAGATTGCTTCAGTCGCTCCCACAGTTACAGTGACTTCTGAATCTTCGTTATAACTTAGTGAGTAGAATTTTTTATAATAATTTGCGATTTCATGACGAAGGTTCGCTGTCCCCGGAAAAGGAGCATACTGATTGTGACCTTCCTGCATTTTTTTATAAGCAATATCTTTAAGCCAATTAGGTCCATCAAAGTCAGGAAAACCTTGTCCCAGATTAACTGCATTATTTTCACGCGCTAGACGTGAAATAACACCAAATATAGAATCTTTAAAATCTGCAATTCGAAGGGCGGTCTCTTTCATAATTTTCCTCTATGAGAGGTATATAACATTGATGGAAGAACTATTCAATTTTTTGAGCAATCTCAATATAAGACATATTCTTTCTTAGTTTCTGCACATAAGTATTAAAATCCGCATTGGCCGGATCATCTGAGGATTTTAACGCCCCTTTTCTGCCTTGATAGACATACCCCAGGTAGTCGACGATGTTTTCTTTGGTAATTTTAACTTTTCGGGGATCCTTAGCATTTTCCACTGCGAGCTTTTTAAGACTTCGGGAAGCTTCCGCCAAATAAGCAATGGTTGAAACAGCAGCATTCTTTGGATCACTTAAATTATTTTTATTAATACCTGGATAGGATTTTTTCCATTCGCCATCGGGAAGTTCTTTAATTTGCGTGAGACCCCTTGAGGTATTGAGAACGGATTTATCAAAAGGATTTTTTCCATGAAAAAGCCGTTTAGCGGCTTTGGCCAAAATGACGTCGCCTTGATCATGCTCTTTAATCCAATATTTCTTACTTCTACCAAAATCAGATTCATTACCCATGATGGCGTAGGAAACCGCAGCAAGTTCATTATATTCATCATTGGAAAGATTAAAGAGTTTCATCAGTTTTTGCTTCTCATCTTCCAGTGCTTTAACAAAGGGAACTGAATCCGTGGTCTTTCCATTGGGATTAGTGATCCGAATATCAATCGCCTTATAAGAAGCCTTAGGATGGGAATAGTTGTAATTTTCGCTATGTACAACCGGAACTGACGAGACGAGCTGAACTTGTCCATCCTTTACAATCATTTTATTATTCTGCTCTTCCGGAAGAACATAAACCTTACATGTGGGCTTCATCCATTTTGTAAGAATAAGATAGTCAGATTGGCGCATATTTACACACCCTTGAGAAACACGTCGATCGAGAGGGTTACCTGTATTAAATTTTTTATAACGCTCACTTAAATTATTTGGCACTTGGTGAATGGCAAAAACATTTTGCCCATCGATCTGGAGGATATGATTATTATAATTTCTGGCGTAATAATCACCCTGCTTTGGTTGACCAATCGTAAAGACCCCAGCTCCAGTGGTGTAACTTCCCTGATGACTTCGATCATTATATTCTGTCCATTTGGTTTTTTCATCTGAAGCCTTAATTCCAATTAAGACTTCTTCACTGAAAACTAAATTTCCGTTAAGCGAATAAACAAAGACTTTAGCATTCTTTTTATCCACAATCGCGTAGTGTTGGCAGCCATCTTTTTTAGGATTATCCCTATGGAAATTGATAATAGTCTCTTTATCGGAAAGATTTTGATATTGAACCCGGCGCTGTTTTTCTAATTTTACGTCTTGAGTGGAGGCGAGACTTCTAAAAGGTGAGGACAAATTTCGTCCTGTTTCAGAATCATAGACTTGATTTTTATAAGTGAAGTGAGGCTTATTATTCATCAGCCCATCGGCCCGGGCAATAAGATAAGCGTGCTCCATTCCCTTGTAGTTTGCGGCCGGATGCTGAACTCCAGTCTTTTGTGTCATCTCGTGGCCTATAATCCACTCGGGGCTCATGACATGACCTTCAATATTAAAGACCCTATTGTTGTAAATAAATGACTTATCCCCATTCACTTTGGCCGACAATTGACGTGATAGGAAAGCCGGATCACCTGATTTTAATAATTTTGAGAACTCGGCGCGAACTTTAGGAGGAAGTTTTTCCAAAGCCATTTCTTTTGACAGAATTTTTCCCGTCCTGCGGTCATAAATCTTTCCCTGATAAACAAATACTTGGTCGTCATTTAAAACAGCATCAGACATTGCCTCTAAATAAGAATGATCAAATGTTTTCCAGTTTTCCGCCTTGCGGCCAGTAACATCTTTCACAATAATTCCAACTGGATCCTCTACATAAAGACCGGTCTTTGAAGCATAAAATGTTTGAACCGGAGAAACATAACTTTTTTTAGTTTTTTCTCCAATGACTGTTTTTCTTTCTTCATTCACAGAATGAGGTCTATTTTGATGTGATGGTTTGACCGCACCAGAGGTTCTTACCCAAAGCTCCCCATAAGTTAAATTATCTAAGAGAAGATCATCACTTTGAAGCTTTTCTTCAAGGCTTGCCCAGAAGATATTTTGAATATTTTCATCTTGATTAAAAATTTCTGATAAATCCTGTTTGTCACAAATTGTCTGATCCTTACACTGAGTAGGCACATCCATTGTATTTAAAAAATCATTTACCTTTTTTTGCAGGCCGCGAAGAGTTTTCTCTAACCCCTGAAGCTTCATTTCAACATTTAACGACTCTTCATCTCCAGACACATCTGAGCGATACGTCGAGTTCACAAGTTTTACGAAATTCAGCATGCCTTGTGGGGATTTCCTGGCCAGCATTCGGGAGTCGTAGTGGTTATTTGTAGAGGCTTTAATTTCAAATTTCGCTAGGGTATGCAGCAGCTTTAAATCCGAAGCATTTAAAACAAATGCCTCTGAGCCTTGTGGAAATTCATGTGAGAGAACATCTTTCAAGTAGGGAGCAATATCGGCGAGGGTTGCACGAGATAATGGCTGGGATTCAAAGGCATCACGAGCTTTTTTAAATTCGGGATCAATTGATGTGTATTTATCATCGAGCAAAGTGAGAATCGTTCTCTCAGTATTTTCCAAAGCCACTGTCTGGTCTGATTTTTGAGCTTTGAGATATGCCCACGATAATCTATGAAGGGTCAGATCACCTTGGACTTTTAAAAAATTCCCGGCTTCTTGTTTTGTGACCTTCTCATTAAATAATATTTTAAGCGCACTCTCGCACTCAGCACTTGGTGCAGAATGAACAAGCCCACTGATGAGCATAAGAATAAAGAAGAGGCATCGGAATACCATACTTCTCTTATCGGACAAAAAGAAAATGTCTTGAGTTAATCCTTAGGATCCATGGCGTCTCTTACACCTTCACCAATTAAGGAGAGCATAGTAAGTGTCAAAAACAGCGCAAGTGATGGATAAATGGCAAGCCACCAGCCTTCAGTGAAGTGCTTTTGCGCCTGATTCAAAAGCTCCCCCCAGCTCGGTGTAGGTGGAGTGAGGCCAAAACCTAAATAGTCTAAACTCGCAAGTGAGGTGATATTTCCAGCAATCACAAACGGGGAAAAAGTGATGATGGGTGAAAGTGAGTTCGGAAGCAAGTGCTTAAAAAAGATCCGCACGTGGCCTGCTCCTAAAGCACGGGCCGCTTCAACAAATTCTTTTTTTCGATTTTTTAAATACTCACCTCTGACGTAGTAGCTGATACTGATCCAGCCAAAAAGACTTGAGAGGAAAACGAGAAGAAACAATGTCGGCTTAAAAGTCGAAATAATGATAATGAGTAAAAAGAATTGCGGCACAGTGGAGAGAACTTCAACCACTCTTTGGCCCCAAAAATCAACGCGGCCTCCGAAATATCCCATAGCCCCACCAAGAATGGTTCCTACAAAAAATGTTACGATCCAGACTAAAAACGCAAAGCTAATCGAATAACGTAGACCATATAAAAGACGAGTTAAAATATCGCGACCTCGGTCATCCGTCCCCATCCAGTTATCCGTCGTTGGCTCAGAAGGATAGGCCTCAACTTCTTTATTGGATTCATAGGGGTTCCAATGAACCACAGGCCAGATCGCAAAATCACCCTTCTCAGTGTCTAGTTCAAAATCACGATAATTTGTGACGAGTCCATTCTCATCCCCAAAGAGTGAGGGATGATAATCTTTAAAAACGGGAAAATAGTAAGAATTGTTGTACTTCAAAACCAAAGGACGGTTGTTGGCCCAGAACTCACCAGTAAAACTAAAAAAGCAGGCCAGCCCAATCATCCAACAGGATAAGACAGAGAGCTTGCGTGATTTAAATCTGCGCCATTTTTTTAATGAATCATTATTAGTGATGAATTTTTCGATCATGTGAAATCAATCCTTGGATCAACAAGTACGTAAGCAAAGTCCGAAATAACATTGCCTAATAAAAACAGGGCACTTTGAATAAAGATCAGACCCATGATGACGTTATAGTCTCTCGCGAGAATACTTTTATAACTTAAAAGCCCAATCCCATCGAGCTGGAAAATTGTTTCTAAAAGCAAAGAGCCTGCGAAGAAGACGGATAGAAAACCACCGAGACCGGTCACAATTGGAATAAGGGCATTGCGAAGAGCATGCTTCATGTAGATAACTTTCTCACTCACACCTTTAGCACGAGCGGTACGAATGTAATCTTTTTTGATTTCTTCAATCAATGAATTCTTCATTAGAATCGTTAAACTAGTGAATGATCCAATCGTGTAACAAATAAGTGGAAGGGTGAAGTGATAGATCCGGTC
>CANFNN010000213.1 GCA_947448095.1 Bacteriovoracaceae bacterium
ATCTTTCAGTCATTGAATCTAAGAACATTATGAAATCAGAAGAATTTGATCTGAAGGATCTGATCCATACCATTGCCAGTAACATCAGAACCAACTACCCCAATAAAAAAATCCTCATAACTAAAGACATTCAGCTCACTGCAATGAAAGGGGATGATCGCTTGATGGAACAGGTCTTATCCAATTTAATTGATAACGCTTGTAAATATTCGGGCGACAATATCTCAATCAAAATTTCGACTTATGCCGAAAACAACAAAGGCTACATCTCTGTTGCTGATGATGGTCCAGGTATTCCCAAAGAACATATTCAAAGAATTTTTGAGCGCTTTTACCGAGTTGATTCATCCCGTGAGACGTCCCGAGGCACAGGACTTGGTCTTTCAATCGTGAAGCATATTATTTCAAAGCATGGTGGAAGGATTTGGGCGGAAAGCGAAGAGCTTAATGGAACAAAATTTGTGATTGAAGTTCCATTAAGTTAAAAAAGATATTCTAATTCAAAGCTGTACATATATTTCTTGTATGAGAAGTTCGCCGAATCACCCGATTTATTATTCTGGTAATCAAACTTTAAGCTTCCGCGAATATTTTTCTTAAATGTTTTTGCAAGTCTGGCACTTGGATTCACTAGGTACTCGACTCCCCTGAGACTGTTATTGATAGCGTGGTTTCGAGTCACTCCCAAACCAAAACTAGGAGTAAACCAATCCCGGTAGCGCATCATGATTAAATCGGCTCTCATCGTAAGAGAATTCGTATCAAAGAGGCTCGACTTCACACGGGTCATGTCATAGCTGGCGTAGAACAATAAGGTATGCACACTTAAATTTTTCACCTGCTCAAAAACAAGACTGGTCGTGCTGGCATCAAAACTGTTCAAGTAACTATCAAACAATCGTCTTCTGAGCCTAAGGATTGACTCTCCAAAAGTGAAATAATTAAATCTCTCCCCCACCATCAAAGTGTGAGAGCGAAATGAAAAATCTAGTTTTTCGTTGGCATTTACGTCTCGCTTACCTTCCGCATAATCATAATCAAAAAGCGCCGAGGCCGGTTTGTTCCATAATTGGTGCTCATGGGCGGTACGAACGGCGGGAGCTAAGAGGTAGTTATCATTTCGATAAATAGTCGGAGTTCGGTTAAGATAACGAGTGTAGTTGAAGCGAAACTCTGGGGAGATGGAAATAAAATCTTTGTGGTAAAAAGTATATCGACCCATCACATCCGTTTTACCAAAGGCAGACTTCTTCTTAGATTCAGAGAGAGATTGTTCAGTCGGTGAAAACACCACGTTTGAATCCACTCCGTATTCTAAGGCCATGCGGGCAAAATAAGGAGGATTTAAAGTAGGTCTGCCATTTCGCAGTTTAAATAACACCAAGTCATATTTTCTTTGAAGTGCCACGATCTTATCGTTGATCTGTGGAGCGAGTCCTGATTCTTTATCCAGCTCATAGGCGAGTTTATACTGGGGAACGACATAACTTTCAACTGCTCTAAAAGCATCCGGATGCTTTTCTATTTGCTCTAAGTAGATATCACCAATTTGCATCTCTGCGGCTTGTCTCACGTCCTTAGATTCATCAGGATCAAGTTTTTCAATTGCCTTGTAAAAAGTCACAGCTTTTTTCTTCTCACCTAGTTCTTTAGAAAGGTAGGCAATGTAATAAAGTGAGACAGCCCGCTTAAATTTCTTTTTCAAAGACTCTCGAAACTGAACCCTTGCTTCAGATAATTTTTCTGCCGCAAACAAGGCTTGCCCGTATTCATAATTAATATCTTCAGTTGAAAAATCCAGTCCTAGGGCCTTATCAAAATTGGCAATGGCATCAGGAAAATTTTGGAGTTTATTATAACAAATTGCCTTCCAATAAGATGTTAGGCCAAGTAGAGATCGATTGGATTTAGAAGCTACGCCTAATTTGAATTCGACAGAGTTTAGTTCAGTAACTGTTGCATCGTATTTCCCTTGAAAAAATAACTGCGATGCCTCCTTAAAGACAGCATCTTTTGAAGCACTTACAATTTCTTGACTCGACTCTTGACCAAATGCCAACTGACAAATGGAAAACATCAACATGCACAACAACAACAACTTCATTCGATTCCTTCAAATAAAAAAACTACGGACAAGTTGATCCAGTACAAACATTAATCGTTCTCAGCTTTGGTCCATAATTAAACTGTTGAACGGCATCGTTAACATTCGTTACACCACCAGAGGTGTTTTTATTGGCCGGATCATTCGGATTCAAGAAAACACCATTCGCAGGAGGCGGACCTTGAGCAGGGCCTCCCATTGTTGGGCTTCCAATATCAAGCTTAACTGGAGAGGGCTTAGGAATTTCCATCACTCTTCTCTCTCCGTTACTTCCCACAACGGCTGCCATGATTTTCCCATCACCCGTAATCTCGATATTTTTAGGTGGCTGGTACGAACCATCGGATGAAACTTTCCCTGTGTCAGGACCAGGAATATAGGTATTAGTATTCGTGTCTAAGACACTGTCTTTACCTGGAGGAATGATAATTCCTGAATCGATGTGCACAAATGAGCCGTTGGCAGGCTTGACTTTATTTCCATCAATAAATCCATCAGGATTTGAAGCCGCCGTGATTTCAGTTTTTGGTTGAGAATTCCCACCGACTTCAGAAACATGTGTTCTTAAAGCAGATGATTCATTACTCACGGTTTTTCCACTCAGCCCATCTGGTACGACAGATTTCTTGGCTTCTTCACTTCCAGATTGACTTGGGTGTCTTTCAAAACTGCCGTTTTTTTCAAGTTTTTCACGTTGCTCGATATTTAAAAGAGAAGGAACTGTCGGTTCAGGTCGAGCCTGATCCACGACTGAAAATTCTCCTGGATGCATCCGCACTCCACGATCAACCATGGCCTCTAATTTGTCAGAGTTTGATACTCCTCGAGACTCCATCTTATTAAAGACCACTTCACCTTCAAATAAAATAGCAGCAGTATTTTGACCATTGGTAGAGATCATGAAATCTGTTCCACGAATCCCCATCACAGCGTTTGGTGTTTTGATGAAAAGTTTAGATTTGTCTTTGTCTTTAATTTGTAAGTAATCTTTAGTGACTTGTGAGCGGATTTTCCCCTTCACAAGGTCAATCACTCCGGAATCGTTTCCAGAGAATTTTTCAATTTTCATTTCTGAATTGGGTCCCACGTTCATTTGTGACTTATCAATAAAAACGAGTTTCACAAAACTTTTCTCACCCGTTTTCACGACGGCCGATTCTTCTACCCAGTCATCGACTTTAAGTTTGGTGGTTTTTCCCAGAGTCAATATATCCACATCCCCGCGCATGATTTTCACCACCGCCACTTTTTTGCCTTCGGCCAACGCCAAATTCATACATAAGACTAGAACGGTAATGATTAAGGACAGCGTTTTCATGGAAATAACCTTGTTTGGTTTAGACTCACCGGTTGATTATACCTCTGTCCTAAAAGCCTCCAAACAAGCGGATTATAAGCAAGATTTTCCATACTTAGTTCACCCATAAAGGTGGGCGAACTAGTCTTCTATTGAATGCCAACTAGTCACTCAAGGTTCTGAATTTTAAGATAAAACAGGCCCGCTCTGCCATATCGAAGAGGCAGTTACCACGACCCTAAGTATTTTTTAGTTACACGCCTCATTATTCCAATCTTAAGAGTCTTTTATTTTCTGATCAATCTTATCGGTCGTTTAGCCCTCATCTTAGGATTTAAAAAAGCCGAAAACATTCCTAAGGGCCATGGCGAAGTTTGAGCAGCGGTAAAATATGGTCCATACATCTTCAGGAGTTTTTTGTGAAAGTCCTTCTTCTTAATTGTTTTTTGATGTTGGCGTTTCTCTCCTTAATTGGATGTTCGCAAAATCAAAAATCAGTCAATTTGCAAGTCTCTGCTTCCTTCACGGTAACAGCCGCTGGATTCACAGGTGGTTTGATTGCCTACGGTGAAGGACCTAACGGAGCCAAGTTTGCTGTTTCTTCTGGTACTGGCCAATCCATTAATACAACGATCGTCGATGGAACTTGGAAGATCTATGTCATGGGTTGGGAAGGTGACGGAACTGGAAATAAATTTGTAGGTCCCAAACAATGCGGGATGAGCGAAGTCAATTTAGCGTCAAACGATACAAGCGTGAACATCACTCTTGCAGAACCCAATTGTGCTGGAACGACTTTTGCGACTGATGCTGCTCCTATGTCTTTGTTAATTTCTTCTTGTGGGGGGCTGTATAACTATGTCCCTGGAACGAATAGTTTCGGAACCATAAACAGTGATAGTTTTTGTGCAACCTTGCCAACTTCTCTGCAAACTTCTTTTGAGTATTACCGATTAACACTGCCCACGATTCAAGGACCGAACGTTTCGGCCGGTATAGTTTCAGACTGTATCAACGCAAAATATGATTCAGGGGTAAGACTAACTGTTCCCACTCAAAAGTTTCCATTTCGCGTTTTGATGTACCGCTCGCTTCAAGACTGTAAGAACCCAACCAGTCCACGCCAAAGTGCTTTTGGTTTTTTAAATGGACTAGCTTCCGGAAACCAAGCATCGTTTGATCATCACTACTTCGCTGAAACAGCTAACAGTAATGCTCGCCTCTTCCTACCAACTTCGATGACCAGACGAGGGTACTCGCCTTTTATAGATATTCTTCCGCGAATTCTTTGTGGTACGGTGGATTGTTTTACTAAGCCGATCCTTCCGACAGTCTCTGGAAGTCCTGGGGGAACAGGAGTTCAATTCAATGTTCCTTGGTCGATGGAAAATTTTTATACTGAAAATGATTCGAACAAAACAATCATAAAAGGGTTTAAGCCTACGAATGTTTCTAGCAACTCGTGTGACACACCAACTTTAGATTTGTTAAATCAGAGTCCATATTTTTCACCAAAAGAGTGCTCCATTGAAAATGGGGATCTTCGTGGAAAATTTGCCCGTAATGCCTTCACTTGTCATTCGGGTTCTTCGAACTTTACTTACGCCGTCGATTTATATGAACGGGGCGGAAAAATTTATGTCGTTAACCACGATACAAGTGGAACTCCGAAAACTTGGGTTGATGTCTATTCTGAACGAGGAGTTCTTGAGCGCAAAGTGAATATTCTCAGCTCATCTGATACTTATCGGAGCATGGCTGTTGATACGAGTGGAAATATCTATGTCATCTCAACAATATCAACGGTAACTTACCTAAGTAAATACACTACGAATGGCACCGCAATTTCATGGAATTCATCAGGGTTCTCAGATATCGCTGACATGCAACATGTTGAGCTCTCTGATTCTGGCACTATCTTGACGGCTACCTCAACTAAAATCCGAGCGTTTTCCTCTTCAGGTGGCTCATTATCGA
>CANFNN010000214.1 GCA_947448095.1 Bacteriovoracaceae bacterium
GAAAGTGATGGATGAAGGAAAGTTAGTATCTGATGAATTGGTCATAAGGTTATTGCAAGCCAATATCGATTTGAACTCTTCGCAGTATATATTTGATGGCTATCCAAGAAATCTTGTCCAGGCGGAAACCCTAGACAAAGAAGTCTTGAAGGGATCTCCATCAATAAGCGTATATTTTGAAATAGATATTGCTAGGCTTGTTGAGAGATTAACAAACCGTAGGACATGTGGTAATTGTGGTGCTATATATAACCTAATTTCAAAAATGCCTAAGATAACAGGCACGTGTGACAAGTGCGGAAGTACGAACCTCGTCCAGAGGGCCGATGACAACGAAGACGTGATCAAGAATCGCTTAAAAGTGTTTCAAGATACAGTTTCACCGGTATTAAAGTACTACCAAGATCTAGGTCGCTTGATAAAGGTTGATGCTGAGAAGTCACCAGACGTGATCTTTAAAATGATTTCGTCAAAAGTGTGACGTTTCAGAATTAAAATTATTGTCTTATAGTATTTATTTTTATATAAGGTCACTTACTTTTTAAGGAAGGCATGGCTGAGTCTACTGACACAATAGAAGTGGAAGGAGAAGTTCTCGAACTTTTACCTAACACAAGATTTAGAGTTAAACTCCCGAATGGGCATGTGGTTTTAGCACATATCAGCGGGAAGATGAGGATGCATTTTATCAAAATCCTGCCCGGTGATAAGGTAGTGATTGAGATTAGTAAATATGACCTTGATAAAGGTCGAATCACTTTTAGAAGTAAGGGCTAATTATGAAAGTACGATCATCAGTAAAACCAATTTGTAAAGACTGCAAAGTCGTAAAGCGCCAGGGCGTTTTACGAGTTATTTGCAAAATAAATCCTAAACATAAGCAAAAGCAAGGCTAGTAGGGGAAGGAATATATGGCACGATTATTAGGTGTAGATTTACCAAGAAACAAAGCAATGAAAATTGCAATTCGTTCTATCTATGGTGTTGGCCCGAAAGTGGCTATTGATGTTTTGACGAAAGTTGGAATAAACCTAGAGACAAATTCAAACGAAATCACAGAAGAGCAAGTTCAATTGATTCGTGCTGCTTTAGATGAATTCACAGTCGAAGGTGATCTTCGCCGTGAAGTAGCTCTAAATATTAAACGACTCAAAGATCTTGGTTGTTACCGTGGAATACGTCACCGTAAAGGGTTGCCTGTTCGTGGACAGCGTACTCATACAAACGCTAGAACTCGTAAGGGTCCTGCGGTTGCTATTGCTGGTAAAAAATCAATCAAAGCAATGAAATAATTTAAGGTAGGAATATATGGCTACAACTAATGCACAAGCATCACAGGCAAAGTCTGGTGCTGCTAAGTCGACAAAAAAGAAATCAAGAAAAAACCTTAGTCACGGGGTTTGTCATATCCACGCTTCTTTTAACAATACAATTGTTACAATAAGCGACCCTGATGGGAATGCTGTTGCATGGGCAAGTGCTGGTGGACTTGGTTTCCGTGGCTCTAAAAAATCAACTCCATTCGCTGCTCAAGTTGCTTCTCAGGAAGCTGCAAAAAAAGCTGCCGAATGTGGTCTTATGTCAGTTGACGTTAAGGTTAAAGGTCCTGGTGCTGGTCGTGAAAACGCAATCCGTGCATTATTGGCTGCCGGCCTAAGAATTACTTCTGTCGCTGATATGAGTCCGATGCCACACAATGGCTGTCGTGCTCCTAAGAGAAGAAGAGTTTAAGATTTTTTGGTTCACCTGTTTATTAGGAGTTTTTGATGAATTCATATATGAATAAAAATTGGGCTGGAATGATTCGTCCAGCAGCTCTTGAAGTTGATACTGAAGGTCTTAAAACCAATTATGGTAAATTCACTGCTAAGCCACTTGAGCGCGGCTATGGACTTACTCTTGGTAACTCTTTAAGAAGAGTTTTACTTTCATCACTTCAAGGTGCAGGAATCGTAGCTGTTAAGGTTGACGGTGTTGATCACGAGTTTGGAACAATTAACAACATCAAAGAAGAAGTTTCTGAAATCATTCTAAATCTTAAAGAAATTCGCTTTAAGATTACAGATAAGGAAGAAGTCACTCTTGTACTTGAAAAAAATTCTGAAGGTCCTGTAAGAGCTTCTGATATTCAAGAAAATGCACATGTTAAAGTGCTTAACCCTGAACATGTTATTGCTAACGTTTCATCTGGTGGATCGATCCGCATGGAACTTAAAGTAGCTCGCGGAAAAGGTTATGTAACTGCTTTGGATAACAAAGACTCTTTTGATCTTCCTGTTGGATGGATCTACATCGATACTCTTTTTTCTCCAGTTCATCGTGTAAACTATACTGTTACAAATAGTCGTGTTGGTAAAAGAACAGACTACGATAAATTGACAATGGAAGTATGGACGAATGCAGGTAT
Source organism: Bacteriovoracaceae bacterium (assembly GCA_947448095.1). Classification (GTDB taxonomy): domain Bacteria; phylum Bdellovibrionota; class Bacteriovoracia; order Bacteriovoracales; family Bacteriovoracaceae; genus Peredibacter. The sequence continues at coordinate 2,408 of CANFNN010000214.1, forward strand.
TGATCCAGTAGACGCTGTTGCAATTTCTGCAAAAATCCTACGTGATCAATTGTCAGTCTTTCTAAATTTCGAAGACAAAGATGCTCCTGCTGAAGTTAAAACGCCTACTGCCTCTGGTGGTCCAGGTGTTGCTAATGAAGCTCTTCTTAAGCCTGTTTCTGAGCTTGAGTTGTCAGTTCGTTCAGCTAACTGTTTACAGAATGCAAATATTAAATATATCTATGAGCTCGTTTCTAAAACTGAAGGCGAAATGCTTCGGACTAAGAACTTTGGCCGTAAATCTCTAAATGAAATTAAAGAGATTCTTTCAGGCATGGGTCTTGGACTTGGTATGAAAGTCGACAACATTATGAAACAAGTTCAGCACGCTGACTAAGAAGCGTTCTATAGGAGAATTTTATGAGACACGGTTGCCACAAATATAAATTAGGCGTTAAGCCCCAGCACAGAAAGGCTCTTGTTCAGAATCTTTGCATTGAGCTAATTACTCACGGAAAGATCAAAACAACTGAGACAAAAGCAAAAGCGATTAAGCCTACTGTCGAGAAGTTAATCACTCTTGCCAAGGTTGATACGATTGCAAATCGTCGTTTGGCTTTTACAAAACTTAACAATAAAGAAGCTGTTAAAGTACTTTTTGATACAGTTGGACCAAAGTTTAAACAACGTCCAGGCGGATACACTCGCATATTGAAACTTGCTGAAGGCCGTCTTGGTGACGGAGCTAAAGAATCAATCATTGCTCTAGTAGAGTAATCTTAAAGATTTTCAAATACAAAAAACCTTCCTAGTATAAAAGCTAGGAAGGTTTTTTTTTGCCATGATTTATAGAATTTTAGCCATCATCATTATTATTGCCTCAACGATTGCTTATTCTCACTATCAGAAGAATTCACTTAATTTTCAACTAGCCTCTGAGAACTCAGCAGAGTCTGTTTTAGCGACATTGCCTGTTGCGCAATTTAAAACATTGGATGGGTCTCCATTTAAATTAGACGATCTTTATCGTGATAAGCGCGTAGACCTTCTTATGGTTCATTTTTGGGGTACTTGGTGTGGTCCATGTGAAGCAGAGCTGCCCGAGCTGTTAAGGCTTATAAATCGATTTGAAGGCCAACCAAATGTTAAATTCTTGCTGGTTGCCACAAACGATGAAGTTATTGCTATTAAAAAGCATCTCAAGACCCTGAAGATTCCCAATATGGAATCAGTTTATTGGCTTGTTGATAATGACAATGTTCATCGGGATGCTTTTGGAACGACAAGAGTTCCTGAAACCTATGTATTTTCGTCGGATAAGACCACGCTTCGAAAGTTTGTTGGCCCTCAGGAATGGAACAAAACCATGTTTTTCCAGACTTTTGATGAGCTTTTGCAGATTAGTACTAGAAAGTTGTAAATAAATTCCTCACCCCTATCAATTCTCCTGTCAAGAAATCCGACAGTCTGCCGATAAGTTAGACGATTTAAATAATAGTGTTCATGGAATGGACATTAATGAGGCAGGAGAAACAGCATGATTGATTGGAAAGCCATTAAAGAACTTCACGCAAGCAAGAGTCTCGAAAAGATTATAGGCAACTGGTACGGGTTAGATGTGCTCTACGTTGATCATCAAGGACGTGTACAGTTTGTTCAGGATGCCGACTATCCCTTCAAGTCTCCATTTTTTAAATTACAAATGTCTCATTCCTTTGGTCGTGACTGGCTCGAGGCAGATGTTGAAAAAGTTTTTGAAGCTTTTAATACATCATCAGAAACAAGCATTGAATTTAGTGCGTTCTTTCCTGGGACTTTCGGCTTTGCTCAGAAAGTGATGGTGGATGGAGAATTCAGCGGAGCCGTATTTGCGTATCCCTATTTCAAAGAGACTTCGACCTCAGAAGATGTTGAGAAAGTTGTTCATAAAATGGTTGAGTGCGGAATCAGTGAAGGAGATGCCAAGTCATCGGTTGATAAAGTCAAAAAATTCTCGGGCAGATATTATTCAGAGATGAAAGATCTGATCTCTATTGCGGCCGACGAAGTAGGGACTTTTCACTCAGAGATTTCTAAGCGCGAAGCGCGCATAATGGATCTTAATTCGGAGCTTGGAAACAAATATCGATATCACAATATCATTGGGAAATCGAAGCGCATGCAGCAGGTTTATCACCTGCTATCCAAGGTCGCTAATTCTGAATCAACGATCATGATTCAGGGGGAAAATGGTACAGGGAAAGAAATGGTCGCTAAGGCGATTCATTATAATTCACCAAGAAAAGATTCTGTCTTTATTGCTGTAAACTGTTCAGCCTTTAATGATAACCTACTTGATTCTGAATTGTTTGGTCACGTAAAAGGTGCTTTTACCGGTGCTATTAAAGATAAGAAAGGCTTTTTTGAAGTCGCCAATGGTGGAACTCTGTTTTTGGATGAGATTGGTGATACATCACCGTCGATGCAAGTGAAGCTTTTGCGTATTCTTCAAGAAGGAACATTCATGCCAGTGGGGGCAACCTCACCTCGCAAAGTAAATGTCCGTGTAGTTTGTGCGACCAATAAAAATTTAAAAGAAATGATTGCGAAGGGTGAGTTTCGGGAAGATCTCTATTACCGAATCAACGTCATTAACGTCGCCCTTCCAGCTCTGCGTGAGCGTCCTGAGGATATCCCTGTTTTAATGGATTTCTTTATTCAAAAGCGCTGTGAGGAAGCAGGTAAGCCTCTTAAAACTTTTTCTAAGAAATGTCTTGAGAAAATGTTGGATCATACTTGGCCCGGGAACGTGCGTGAACTTCAAAATGAAGTGGAACGTTTGGTCGTTTTGGCAGGTGATGATAAAAACATTACGCCTGATATGCTAAGTGCAAGAATTCTTGAAAGCAGCGAAGGAAATTCTGGTGGCCACTCATCTTCTGGAGGAAGTTTCCTCAAAGGTGTAAATACAAGTGGATCTTTGAA
>CANFNN010000215.1 GCA_947448095.1 Bacteriovoracaceae bacterium
GCAGAAGGGCCTGACCACAAATCACACCCAAGACAAAAGTGTAGAACACCTGAAAACCAATGAAAGGAACGTATTCAACTGGCAGCACCGCCAACCCCACAAGGTGCGAGAAGGCAAAAATGGAAGCCACCAGCATTGAGGTGACACGTTTTCCGCCCATATTTCCAATCAAGACGCGCTGGAAAGTCTGGCGAAAAACAAGCTCCTCAAGTAGCGGAGCAAAGAGTAGCAAGTGCCACTCAAGATTTGAAACCAACCGGAAAGGGATCTCAATTTCCATGTACCAAATAGCACCAATCGAGGCCACTGCCATAGCGAAGACTTCACCCATGGCCTTGAGAGATTGTTTATTTAAATTCCATTTAAATTTCCATGGTAGTCGGAAGAAAAATGAAACACCAAGAGCAAAAAGCAAATCGAAAACATAAGAAAATGAAATGGAAGATGGGATTTTATGCCAAGGTAGACCCCAGGAAAAACCAAAATAAATAATGACCAAAACAAAAAAACTAATCAACGGATCTCCCCTACAATAGCGATACGATGCACAAGTTTGACTATTTCATCATAGATTTGTGGTTTTGTAACTTTGATATTTTGCTGAAAAGTAGCAGAAGCCGCGCCCCCGTGACCTAAATTCTTATCATCAAAGATCGCAATTTGAAGACTCAAGTCTTCTTGGAAATAGCAAAAAATATCCAGATTAAAGGCCATGATCCTCAGGACACTCAAACCTGACGCAGGCTCAATGCCGGAAAAAACAGCCGCAGTGAGTATTAAATCAGGACGATTCTTAAATTGATCCAACGCCTTCATCAATGTTGCAAAGCTCGCCTGAATCCACTGAAGGGCACGCGCCTCATTTTGATAATCCGTAGAGGTAGCACCACTAACTGGAGTGAGTAAAAATTCATGATTACTTTCCAGTCCATATTTTAAAGTGGAGTGAAGACAAATATTCATGAGTTCTTTGAATTCTTGATTACCAGCAGGAATTGTTTTTTTTCTGGTGAGCTTATTCTTAGTGAAAAATCGAACAGTTTCTGTTTCAGAACTCGACCACTCGATGCTTTTAGCTTCAGGCCGATCCACTTCCAAAATCCAAAGGCGATCTTTGGGATTTTTTAAATCATAATTCCAACTGATCACTCTCCATGTAGAATGAGTTGGAGAAAATCCCAAAAACAGCTTGCGAGGATCTTTGCCAAAGAAGTCAAACATACTCATTTTAAAATCTTCCCCAGACTATACTCATGAAAACCAGGTGCTTCATGATCAGGGTGGTAACCCTCAATGGTGTAGCCTTGCTTTAATTTGATTTGCACCATCACGTGATTAAAATAATAAACGGTTGAAAGAACTTTTTTTATTCCTATGCGTTTGCATTCGTCTTCAATCGCCTGGGAAAGTATTGCGCCAAGACCCTTGCCGCGAAATGCATGAAAGATAGTAGTCTTTACCGTCTCGGCGAGATTCGGAGTTTTAACCGAGTAGCCAGTGACTCCAATCTGTTGCCCCTGGTAAAAGGCCCGAAAATAGACCACTCCACCTTTCATTATTTTTTCTTTGGTTGGTGGCCACGGTGAGCGGGGATAATATTCTAGAAAGATATCCACCAGCTCCTTAGCTTCTGATTCAGCTTGAATGTCATAAAGCCTGAGTTCCATTTTATCCATTAGATGATCCAGAAAAATGAGTCCAGATTTCTTCCCAACTTGGGGATGAAAAAATAATGTCGCGATCTTTTTGTTTGATCAAACCTTTGGCCACGGCGTGATCAAGAAATGTGATAAGCGAGTCGTAGTAGCCATTAATATTGAGAATAGCTATCGGTTTTCCGTGAATACCGATTTGGCGCCAAGTGACGATTTCAAATAATTCGTCTAGAGTTCCCATGCCGCCAGGAAATATCAAAAAGGCGTCTGATAATTTGTACATGAGCTGTTTTCGCTCGTGCATATCTTTCGTAACAATCAGTTCAGTCAGTCCCCCGTGAGCAACTTCCTTAGTCATTAAGAGCTGCGGAATAACTCCTGTCACTCTTCCACCTTGTAGCATTAAGTCAGTCGCAAGAGTTCCCATGACTCCAATCGCTGCTCCCCCGTAGACAAGTTCAATCTGATTCTTACCAAAAAATGTCATAACTTTTTTTGCCATGACTTCGACATCAGAATCAAGGCTTGAATTAGCACCGCAAAATATACAAACTTTCATCAATTTTTTCTCCGTAAAAAGAATCTTAAATAAACCATCTCTAGCACCATGAATCCGCCAAAAGCGACGTAAAAGCCACCCGTCTTCCAGAAGATCCAAGTGGCCGTCGACTCATAGATTGCCACTTTTGCCATAAAAACTGCAAAACCAATGAGGAAAAGCGTCATGTGCCATTCCATTGTTTTATAAGTCTCATCAGACAGTGGTGGAATTTGTCCCATGTCCTTGATCATATCTAGCATCAAAGAATGACCTTGGAGTTTCTTATAAATTAAAAATCCGGAAACACCAAGACCTGTGAATGTTGGCTGAAGTCGAAACCAAACACCTTCTTTGGCAATCAGTGAAATGACTCCAAGAATGACGATCAGTGAAATGTTAACTTTGGAAAGAGTGTGGACGTGGCCCGTGAAATATTTCTCCAAAATCATTTCAATGATTCCTAGAGCGATACCACCGATAAGGGCAATCTCAAGAGTTGTGTAAGTCTCAAGTAGCCAGTAGGCCACAGCTGGAATGAAGGATAGGAGGAAGTAAGGTGCTTTCCCCTGTTTAGGCGTATTCATGCCGTCTATCCTACGCGACTTTTCTTATTTTTTCCTCACAATACATTAAGAATTCGTCTTTGAATTTTCCAGGGTCAAGCACTTCGACGTTAGAGCCCAGAATCAGGAGCCATTCAAACAGATCTTCACAAGGCTCAACGTAAGCGGCCCAAATGAGGTCACCGTTTGAGTTGGTAATCATGCAGGGTTTGCCTAGAAAATGATGATCGGGGAAAAGATTTACCGACTGAGGGTCATTTATTTTAAGAATAAGTCTTGTTTCTTGTTCATTCATAGATCTTATTGCAAAGATGAATTCTTCAATTTCAAAATCGGCGACCTTAGGCTGCGAAGTCCCTTCCATAATAGCGACTTCTTTGAGCTCACTAATACTAAGAACAATCAAGCAGTGATCGTTCGCATCTTCAGCTATCATGGAAAGTTTGCCTTCAAGATGAATAATCTTGCAGGGAAACATTTGGTAGGATTTTCCAATCGTAGTCATGATTGAGACCATGGCTTTTTGTGAGACAGCTTCATCTAATTTTGAAACAAATGCTTGATGGGGCTCACTTAATTGCAGATCCCAATGATCTAGCTGACTCAATAATTCCATGACTGCCTTTATTGGACCATTTTCAGTAATTTTCTTTTCAAGGGATTTGAGGGCGGGATTTTGTTGATTCGTTAAAAGTTGGTGAAGGCCTATCCACTCAGCCGGTGACAGTGGCAGCATGTATTGAATCGCGTGGGCATCGATATCCACCATGCATTCATTGTTTCGGTTATAGACCTCGGCCCCAATGCCGCCAGGAAAGATTTGGCGCAAAAAAATCAAGGTATCTTCGCCAGATAGGCCCATCTCAATGGATAAGTCCTTCAAACTAATAGTCCCTTGCTTCTCACCGATCACCATCAGCTTTTTAATCGTATCTGGTGATATCTTAAATTCCGAACCTTTCATATAACCTCTCTACTTGACTAAACCTATCGGACAATCTCTGAGAACTCTTTAGTGCAAAATATAGGTTTTAACGAGATAATGAGTTATGTTCTGGAATTCTTTAATGAAAAAGCCCATTCTCACCATGGGTATAATTATGTTCTCTCTGTTCCTCTTTCAAGTAGCGAAGAAGGAGAAGTGGGGTATTTTTCATAACGACAAGCTCGTCTCTACTGCTTGCAGAGGTGTCTTGATCAGGTTGGAGAAAAAAGTTCCTGAAAATTGGAAAGTCTTTTGTGAAGGCAACAACCTTGCTGTTGAAATTAATGAAATCGCCATCCCCGAAAAAGCCACCAACATTAAGCTCTTGATGTACCGACAATTGGCCAATCACATGGCCTATGTTGCTAGGCTTGCGACTGCCGACATCCTCGAAAAAGTCATGTTTGTGCGATTTAGACTCACTCACCCTGATTTAATAATTAATGCTGTGACTGAGGGGAAATTTATAGTGAAGCTGGCAACGCTTGAAAACCCAGAACACATCATGACTCATCTTAAGAGTACCGTTCAAGTTCAAGAAACAGTTAAGTAAGGCCCTTCTCTTCCATCAAAGACATATCAAAATATTCTTCAAAGCCATCTGCCTTTGGATCAACCACAGTTTCGTCCCATTCATATTTCCAGGCGTGCAAGAAGAGTCGTGGTGCCTTAGCACCACCGTAGAGCTCATCTCCGAGGATCGGAAAACCTAAATGGCCTAACTGAGCTCGTATTTGGTGGCGCAGACCCGTCTCTAGGCTTACTACCAGTAATGACTTACCCTCTTTGAAAGAGATCCTTTTGACTTCAAGACTTCCCTCATGGGCTTCGGAATGAAAATCTTCGGAAACTTTTTGTTTCGATCCTTTGGCGCCCGAGCCCCTAAAGAAATGCGTCCACTTCCCTTCCCTTTCAAACTGACCATCGACAATAACAAGATAGAGTTTTCGCTTCATCTTATCTTTAAAATCATTTCGAATGGAATAAAAGTAGGCTTCATCTTTGGCCAGTAAAATGACTCCTGAAGTCTCATAATCCAATCGATATAAAAGTCCACGGTCATAATGAGCAGTGTTTACGTTGAGAGACTCCCATTTTTTTTCTTCAGCAAGAAAATTCAAAAGGGTATCTTGATCTGAATAACACAGAGGGTGCCCATGCACTCCAGCTGGCTTATGAAGGGCAATGTAGCGTGAAGTTTCTAAAATGATCGTAGGCCGAGGCCCCTTAAAGACAGGATTTATTTTTAGGTTATTCACAAAATCGATCGGCAATTTCGTGAGATCCCTGGCCCTGATGTTGTGTTGAAGCTCTTTTGACGTGAAGTGCTTTTTTAGAAGCTGTCCCGAGCAGCCCAGTGTTTCCTGAAGAGCTTCTTTTTTTGAGGGCCAGTCTTTTAACCATTGAAACTCAATAAACTCCATATCGATTACTGAGCTTCAACTTTTCTTCCCTCGGTACGAAGATCAGTCTTTTTCAATAAAAACTCTACCCTACGGTCTGAAACGTTTGGATTCGTTTTATCCTGAGGACGAGAATCTCCATAAAAAATCGTCGTAATTCGACTAGGAGAAATTCCTCTTTGGATTAATGACTTTGATAC
>CANFNN010000216.1 GCA_947448095.1 Bacteriovoracaceae bacterium
AAAGATCCATAATGTTATAAAATTCTGACAGATCATTTTCAACTGGCGTACCAGTTAAGCAGATGCGGAATTTGGCCTTAATTTGTCGGGCAGCATTGGCTCCCAAAGAGCGAATATTTTTTAAATGCTGAACTTCATCAAAAATCAAAATATCAAAAGTTTCGTCCGCAAATGTGGAGAAAGACTCTTTTTTCATTAATCCATAACTTGTGAGAATAACTTTTGCATCAGTTTTAAATTCTCGCTCGTCACCATAATAGATGGACCAAGTGAGGTCGGAGAATTTTTCGAGTTCATTTTTCCAGTTATAAAGAATTGAAACCGGACAAATGATTAATATCTTACCGACTTGATCTTTGAGAGTTTGGAGTAGCATGATGGTTTGGAGTGTTTTACCAAGACCCATATCATCGGCTAAACAAGCACCGAATTTATGTTCGTAAAGAAAACGCAACCAATTGTATCCCGCCATTTGATATGGTCTCGCGATTTCTTCATAGCGCTTATCAACTTCATAGGTCGGCATATTTTCCATCGTCATAATATTATGACAAAAGTCTTCTTCTTCCTGAGTGAGTGCGCCGTCAATGCCAAGACGTTTTAGTTCAAATAATTCGAAAATTCTGGATCTTTGAAGTGAGAGACCAAACTTTGATAGTCCCTTGGTTCCGGCTTCTTTCTTTTCACCTTCAAATTTCGTGTATCTCTTCATGAACCGCAGAACATCTTTTTGCTCATCAGATAGAAGAACGAGGCCTTTATTGGACAAAAGAAAGTTATCCGTTATCTCAGCGTTTCTTATCACGTCCAGATCTTCATCAGAGACAACGAGATCAAGCTGGAACCAGTCCAGGCGCTCACGGTTTCTCTCGAAGCGGATAGTACTCTTCCAGGTCCGTATTTGTTGCTGGTCATAGAAGATAGGAATCTTAAGTGGAGTCAGCATTTGATAAAAAGCAGCCACACCTTCGAGTAGATTGTTTTTTGGCACTTGGAAGATAATCTTTCGATCTTCTTTAAAATAAAAGGAAGTCTTAAAGCCTATTTCTCCAAAACTATCAAGAAAGGCCAAGAAGACTTTTCTAAATGTTTTGGTATTGAGCATGAAGACTTTTTTAAATGTGGGATCAAAAAATGGGATCTCATCATCTTTAGTGATTAAGCTGATCCACTCAGACATTAAGACTTTTTTCGATGCTGAATGCAAAAACTTTTTATGAAAGCTTGTTTCTCGCTCGAAATCCTCGATCAAGGTTTTAAAGAAGAGGAGTGCATCTGTTTTGGTTCTGAAGCTTCCCGCCCAGCCTTGTTCACTCACAAACAAGAGAAAAGGTGAGGGCATTGGGACGAGCTTTTGATCGGCCGTGAAAAGTTCCAGTTCTAAATTGAGGAAACTTTTTCGAGGTGAGGGATTAATGGAGAAGCGGTACTCCATATCTTCCACAGGAAATGAATCCCATGAGTCACCGTTTATGGTTAGATTCGCAAGTCCCTTTTCTTTGAGGGGAAGAAAAATGCGAATAAATTCCTGAATGTCTCCAACTACATCAGTTAATTTCAATTTGCTGATGAGCTCTCTGAGTTCGTTGGGAAGATCTAAGGCTTCGGCGGTCTTCCAATTAAAGAGATAAAGAACATCAAAAATGGATATCTCTTTAGACTCATTTTCCCCGTCCATTAGACTAAAGCGGTAAGAGTATTTATCTTCCACGTAGAGTGAGTCTTTGTACTCAATGAGTTCTGTGGCAGGTATCAAATTAATGCAAAGTTTTCCTTTCCATTTTGAAGGTGCTGGAAAGTTAACCACTTTGCGATTCGTGAGAGTGTACTGGAGAGAACTAAAAGTGGAGTTCATTTTAGCGCCCGCAAGCAGGGGAGCCGCTTTAATTAATGTTCCGTAATGCTCAACATGAACACCTTCATGGGAAATATAAGAGAGCCCAAGCGGATTAATACTTTGCGGGTTCGATTTGCCCTGCAGTTCATTGTATTTTAAAAGTAAACTGGCAGCGTGGTGGCAGGGCTTTTCAGCGTTCCATAATTTACAAGTACATTGAGTCGTTAGCTTGCCTTGCTTGAAGCTGATCTTGGATTCATAGTTTGTGTTGTTTTCAGAAATGATTCCAGAAACGACTATGTAGGTTTGGTAGCTTCCCTTCATGAAAGAAAGAGAGACTCGACCAAGTCCGATCAATTTTTGGGCTTGAAAGATGATTGCTGGCTCAAATGTCGCTCGGAGAAGTTCTTCTAGTGATTCTTTCTCGTTCGTATATTCCATGGTGCCTTAGCTCTCAAAGTAAAAGGTCAGTATAGAGCAAAATGACTTGATTGCAGATAAAAAAAAGGGCCCTTTCGGGCCCTTCTGAAAATTAATTGTCGAGGTAAGATTTTAAAAGCTTGGCGCGACTTGGATGGCGCAATTTACGAAGAGCTTTCGCCTCAATTTGACGAATACGCTCACGAGTTACGAAGAAATCCTGACCAACTTCTTCAAGCGTGTGATCCGATTTTTCACCGATACCAAAACGCATCCGAAGGACTTTTTCCTCTCTTGGTGTAAGAGTTGAAAGAACCGAGCGGGTCTGCTCAGAAAGAGTCACACTCATCACAGCATCCGCAGGAGAGATGATTTTTTTATCTTCGATAAAGTCACCTAAAGATGAATCTTCTTCCTCACCAATTGGTGTTTCAAGAGAGATTGGCTCTTTAGAGATTTTGAAAACTTTCTTCACTTTATCTACGGACAATTCCATCTTGACTGCAATTTCTTCAGGAGTTGGTTCACGACCAAGCTCTTGAATCAGTTGTCTTGAAGTCCGGGCAAGTTTGTTAATCGTCTCAATCATATGAACCGGAATACGGATTGTTCTTCCCTGATCTGCGATGGCACGAGTAATTGCCTGACGAATCCACCAAGTAGCATAAGTAGAGAATTTGTAACCACGACGGTATTCAAATTTATCGACTGCTTTCATCAAACCAATGTTTCCTTCTTGGATCAAATCCAAGAATTGAAGACCACGGTTGGTGTATTTTTTAGAAATAGAAACCACTAGACGTAAGTTAGCTTCAACGAGCTGAGATTTCGCTTTATCGGCTTTTTCCTCACCCGTGATGATAATGTTATAAACTGATTGAATATCTTCAAACGCCATACCTGCATCAATTGCAAGACGGCGAAGTTTACGAAGAATATCTTCCTGAGTTCTGACCATTTGTTCAATCTTTGCGTCAGTCGTGAAAAGGTTACGAGCAAGCTCACGCTTGAAGCCGTCATCTTCCATTAAACGGTCATAAAGAACTTTATATTCATCGTCATTAGCGGTTTCAAGAAACTTGTAGATACGTTCTTGTTGCTCATAGAGTTCGCGGAACTGAAGGTAGTAACTTTTTACTGGTTCAGTAAAAGAGTTAATGATCTTACGGTTAAAGGTAAGGTCAACCAGCTCAGATCCCACTTTATCCATGATCTTTTGTTCAGTATTTTCCATCTTCTTAAGTGTCCCATCTTCGTTAACGATGAGGTTTAAGAGATCTTTTACGTGATCAGTAACAGCGTAAATTCTGTCACGAGTTTCATGGATTTCTTTTTCAACTGATTCATCATCGAGACCACGAACGAGATCTTTTACGAATTCGTTTTGTTCTTCAGCTTGAATCACTCTGTTCTTAAGTTTTACAATCTCTTCAAGAGCATGTTTTGACTTAAGACAAGAAAGAACGATTTCTTTTTCACCTTCTTCAATCTCTTTAGCGATTTTTACTTCGCCTTCACGAGTGAGGAGAGCAACCGAGCCCATTTTCTTAAGATATAATTTAACTGGATCACTGGTAGAAGCGCGAAGTTCAGCTTCCTCATCGTGAGTGAGTGGATCCTCAGCAACTTCGGTGCTAGCTTTTTCTGCTTCTTCTTCATCGACTTCAGGAGTTTTAACCTGAATACGAGCTTCTTCAATTTTTTCCATGATCTGGTCAATTGAGTTCGTATCAACAATGTTCGCAGGAATCGCGTCGTTAATTTCTTCAGGAGTAAGATACGTTTGATCTTTTCCTTTCATAACGAGACGAGAAAATTCCCGTGAGTTTAAAAATGCAACAACGACTGACATAGTATCTCCTAAATCTAGGGCACCGTATTTTTCAGATTGTGAATCTCTCTGTCTAATTTAGAGATTTCAATCATTAACTGATCAACTTCGATTTGAGTGTGAGAGGTCTTTTGACGATCAACTAAAGCTTTCCGCTTGTTTCTTAGTTGGTCCATCCTTAACATCACTTTATAATCCTTCAGCATGCGCTGAACGACCTTCTCGTTATACTTGTTACCGTAATTAAATAAGGCATCAGTTGCGATGTCCTTAATTTCCTTAGAGTAACCACCGGCCTGTAATTCATCTTGAACAATGGGCACATATTCGGCTTCATCGATTTCAAAATAAATTTTAACTAGCCATTGAAACAGTCTTTTTACCTCATTGTGTCCAATATAGGCAAGAAATTCATCCCTGTTAGGATGCGTCAAGAACTCAGGATGACAGACTATTTCTCTGAGAAAAACCTTCTCAGGTTTGCTGAGTGGGCCTGATTCTTGCAATGAAATTTGTCTATCATCACTTTGCTGTTGCTCTTCTTTTTCAATTTCTTCTTCGGTCGTTAGGATTTTAGCCTTCTCTTGAGTGGGATAAGCCTTTTCTTTTTGACGACTTAAGTACTCTCGGTAGTCTTGCAAGATTGTCGCCGAATCTGATTTAAGCCCAAGATCTTTGGCCACACTCACGACCCTTTCAGTGGCCGCAAGGTGTTCTTTGAGAGGAGCCAGTAACTCAAAAACGCGCTGCAAGGCTTGGAGTTTTATTTCTAAGTTATCAGAGATTTTTTCTGGAATGACCTCAGCAATCAGAACATCCAGCAAAGTGGGAGCTTTTTCTTGCCTCTCAATTAAGGCCAGACGACCTTCTAAGAGCAGAAATTCATCAGGATCTTTGGCCGGCTCAAAGCTCAGATATTTCGGTAGAATCCCCAAGCTCATAAAATCAGCATTGATTTTTTTCATAGCTTTTTTGCCGGCAGCATCTGAGTCCATTCCCAAAAAAACATTTTTTGTCATATGAGAAAGTAGGCGAATCGAATGATCCGAAAGGGCCGTTCCCATGGTGCCAACGGTGTGGTGAAAGCCAAACTGGTGCATCATTATGACGTCCATGTTGCCTTCAACGATGATGACTTGATCAAGTTGGCGGATTTGGTTCTTACCAAAATAATATCCAAAAAGAATCGCCCCTTTAT
>CANFNN010000217.1 GCA_947448095.1 Bacteriovoracaceae bacterium
AGATAATACTCTTCGCCAAGCCTCGGGTGTTTTTGTTTTCGATTTCTCTGATGGAGTGAACTGCAAAGAAGCGATTGAAAGCATATATGTGGTTAAAAAATTCTGTGACTATACTGATAATACCCTCAGAAAATTTGACGGTACTTTATTATATGATTTTAGCTCGAAAGAAGAATGCCTGAAAGGTTTGAATTAAATAAAATGCTGACGCCCATTATGAGCCTCAGCATTTTTTAATGATCTTAGTATATAAGTGAGCTGCGAGCTGCATCCTCAAGACCTTTGAGGCCATCCCTAAGTTCAGACTGAGATGGCCATCCAAAACCTAAACGGAAGCTGCGATCAGATTCCTCAAACCAGTGACCAGGGCCTACGTAAGTTTTATTTTCTGACAAAAGAAGATCATAGAATTTTTTAATATCAACATTGAACTCTGCTTTAATCCTTGGAAAACAAACCACTCCGCCTGATGGCTCAATCCATTCAAAATATTTTTGAGTGCCAATCCAGGCTTTTACAATTTCAAACTTCTCAAGCATATCTTTTTTGATCGCGGGAAAATAATCACTTCGTTTGGCGAGATACCTGTAGGCAATTTCCTCATCCACTACCGAACCACAAATGAAGATTTGCTCCTTCGCAGCTAAAAAGAGTTCTTGTAATTTTTTATTCCGAGTCACTAGCCAGCCTATTCTTATTCCAGGAAGACCATAGGTCTTGGAAAGTGAGGAGACTGATATGACTTTTTCAGAGAGGGAAGCCGCTATAGGAAGTTTAAACTTAAACGACATATCCCTATAAGTTTCATCAAATAATAAATAAGCATTGCTGCTTTCAACGACTTTAATAATTTCTTTCAGATTATCCTCTGAAATCATCGTGCCCGTTGGATTGTGCGGGCAGGTGAGTGATACCAGCTTAGTCTTAGGCGTGATCAGTTTTTTGAGTGCTTCAATGTCGACTTGGTAGTTATTTTCAAAAGTCATGGGCAAATACTTAATGTGCGCACCAATTGCTTTGGGCGTTTCAATGTTAGTGGCGTAGTTTGGTTTTGCGACAACTAGTTCATCACCTGCTTCAAGAAGTGAAGTGGAGACCATAAATAGTGCCGAGGCAGCACCCGCAGTGACTAAAACGTCCTCGATTTTCAGATTCGCTGCTTCGCCGGCCAGAATTTCTTGGCGAAGGCCTGGATTTCCTACGTGATCCCCATAACAGATAACTAAATCATTCATATTCAGGTCAAGATCTTTAAAAATAGTGTCAGTATATGAGCTCTCTGAGAGGTTATTCTTAATGGTCGAATACCCCATTTGCTCAGGTGATTCGATTTCAATGGGCATCCTGACGTATTTCATAAAAGTCCTAAATTGAGCTTAATTTTCTGGTCTCAAAAGTTTACACTAATCCCAACTCAAAATTAAAGTAGCAACTCATGAAGCCAATTAACTTTTCTTCTTCGGATCTCTCTAATCTCGGATTTGCCGTGTGGTCTTGGGATATTCCTAGCGACAAGCTTGATTGGAGTCCCGAAATGTTCAAACTTTTAGGAGTGAAAGAAGTTGATTTTAATGGTGCTTACGATGCCTGGGAGCAGACACTTCACCCAGAGGACAAAGAATTGACGGTTGCAAAGCTGAAATCTTCAATTAAAGACAAAACTTTATTTGATTCTACTTTCCGAGTTCTCTCTCCCTCGCTTGGTTTGCGTCATATTGCAGCAAAAGGCATTGTCGAATATTCAAATGAGGGTCTTCCTTTGGTCATGAGGGGAGTTAACTGGGATATTTCTGAGCATGTCATTTTAAAAGAAAAAATTTCTGACATGAATGTGAACTTTGAGTCGGTTTTTAATTCTCTTGAGGAAGGTCTTATTCTTCAAAATCCCAAGTGCGAAATAATAAAATCCAATAAAGCAGCAGAAACAATTCTGGATCTCACTGAAGATGAGCTGCACGGGAGAACTTCTCTTGATCCAAGATGGAATTGCATAAAGTTTGATGGATCTCCCTTTGAGGGCAAGGACCATCCTGTTCCTCTGGCCATTCAGACTGGAGAACTTCAAAAAGATGTTTTAATGGGGGTTAATCGAAAGGATGGAGGAGTCTCTTGGATTTCAATCACGGCCATTCCGAGGTTTGATCAATCTAATTCTTTGAAAGATATTATTTGTACTTTTGTTGACGTCACAAAAATGATCACGATGCAAAAAGACCTAGAAAGGAAAACTAAGGTTCTTAACTATAATGCGAAATTAGCAAGTTTGGGTGAGATGGCGTCTGGTGTTGCTCATGAGATCAATAATCCTTTAACAATTATTTTCGGTAAGCTCGAGCAAATAAAATACATGGTCAAAGACGGTGAACCATTAGAGAAAATCTCTCCTGAATTGATCAAAATTCAAACCTCATCTGACCGAATTGCAAGGATCGTTAAAGGACTAAGATATTTTTCTAAAACGAGCGAAGATTCCCAGGTGGAGCGTTTTAATCTCAATGAGGTCCTTTTGGATGCCTCTGGATTGATTAAAGGAAGGCTAGGTAAGCGTGGCATTGACCTAACCATATCTCCTTTTGAGATCGTTTACGTGGATGGGAAAAAGAATCTTATTATTCAAACGATTCTTAATCTCTTTACTAATTCATTAGAGGCTGTGGAGAACTTAGAGAAAAAATGGATTCTGGTTGATTTGGAATTAGCTCAGCCTAAAGTGAAGATTTTCATTTCTGATTCAGGAGCAGGAATTAGCGAATCAATTTCTCAGAAAATGATGGACCCATTTTTTTCAACTAAAGATGTAGGTCAGGGAACTGGTCTGGGCTTGTCTATTTCTCTGGGTAACATTCAGGCCAGTGGTGGCGAACTCTACTATACAATGAGAAATGACCACACCTGTTTTGTGATAGAGTTACCTCTTTCTAAAACCTGAGAATATCTTCATAAAAAGCGCCAAATGCCAACTTGGGGTGATCCAGTTGAATTTCTAAAATCCAAGCGTCTGGCAGCAATTCTTCATCACATTCAATAATTGCACCCTTAAAAAATACGTGATGCGGAAAATCGCCGATTCGATGGCCATCACTTCCCATATTCAGCTTATACCCGTAGAACTTGGCTTTAGATTTTGCCCATTCATAGAGTTCAGGTCCTCTTGTACGATTGATTTTCCAATACTCGCTTACCTCATCGAATATTTTTTTTGAGCAATCTGCAATGTGCTTGTGTTCAAAATTGGATCCTACGGTAAAGGTTTCTCCATAATCCGCTTCATGTTGATTTATTACCGGTCCAATATCGATATAAAAGATATCTTCATCAATTAGAACGTATGGGTCGGAAGGCTCTTTGAATGTTTTTAAAGTATTAGGCCCAAAGCGAAGCTTAGGAGGGTGCCAGTTTTTTTCAACTCCAAACTTTGAGCATAGTTCTTTATACAAATCATGGGCATCAGATTCTTCCATGCCCGGTTTTATAAGAGCTGCGAGCTCATAGGTTATGTCTCGGGCCACATCCCGGGCGTGGTAGAACTGTTTTAAATCAAATTTTTCACCAAAATCTTGGATTGCCATTAGATGTTGGCTTTTACCAGGTCTGAAGCTTTTTTTCCGTCAAATTTTCCTTTAATCAGTGGCTGAAGCTCTTTCATCACTGCACCCATATCTTTAGCTCCCTTGGCCTTGATATCCTTAATCATCTGAACAACTTCAGCTTCGGTTATTTCTTGAGGAAGGTATTCTTTTAATACGGCATATTCTTTAAGGATTTTATCATGGGCCTCAGTACCTGCCTGGTACATTTCAATGGAATCCATCAGACGTTTGGCGTGAGAGATAGTCACAGACAATTCATCAGTTGGTTTCGCAGCGGTATTATTTTTAATATACTCCGCTTTTAGCATTCTTAATGCATCCAAGCGATCCTGTTGTCTTGCTTTCATCGCTTCTTTGATATCATTATTCACTCTTTCCATTAATGTCATTTGAATATCCTTTATTCCTAACGTTTAAGATTCTGCATACTAAGTTCAAGATTCATGTCTTTGTGATTTCTGAGGAATTGAAAAAGAGATTGAAGCTCATCAATACTTTTTGATTCAATTCGGTACTTTTCATCCATGTACTGGGATTTTCCTTTGAAACCTGATTCTTTAAGTAATCTGTTTAACAGTTTTTGAGCGTCCTTATCAAAACCAGAAGTTAAAGTAAGAGTCATCTTTTTACTTTTGAGACCAGAGGATTGAATTTCAGATTCTTTCATCCCACGCATTCCAATACCGCGTTTACCCATGTTGGTTCTGAGAATATCCAGGATCGCCTTGATTTTCATTTCATCTTCGGCGCGAATATCGATGAGGTTTTCTTTCTCTTTGTATTCGGCTTTAGCGTCAGAGCCCTTGAAGTCGAAGCGACCAAGAATTTGTTTCTCAGTGTTCTGAAGAGCATTATGTAATTCCATCTCATCAATTTTTGAAACTAAGTCAAACGAGGCCATGGTGATCCTTTATTTTCTTGTGTGACCTTGTCCGGTCACAATAAATCTGGTGGTTGTCATTTCAGAGGCACCCATGGGTCCATAGGCATGAAGTTTTGAAGTCGATATCCCAAGTTCTGCACCTAAGCCTAATTCCCCGCCGTCATTAAAGCGAGTCGAAGCATTGATCGCAATACAAGAAGCATCAAGCGCATTGAGAAATTCTTCAATCACTGTTTGATCCTGCGCTAAGATCGCTTCCGTGTGGTGAGAAGAGTACTTTTTGATGTGTTCAATGGCTTCATTAGAGTTTTTCACGTACTTGAGAGAGATCTTTTTATCAAGCCACTCGGTTGAGTAGTCCTCTTCAGATGCTGGATGCTTAATTTCAACACCACAATCTTTGAGGGCCTTGAGAATGGCTTCGTTATGAGGATATTTTTCATTCAAGATGAGTGTCTCAAGGGCATTACAGACGCCTGGTCTTTGGACCTTAGCATTGACCACTATTGCTGCTGCATCGACAACACAATCCTCATGAACGTAAAGGTGGCATAGGCCTTTATCGTGAGCGACCACTGGCATTGTTGCGTGGAGTTTAACGTATTGGATAAGAGTGCTCCCTCCACGAGGAACCATAAGATCGATGTATTTGTCGAGCTTAAGCATTTCGGCCACATCATCACGAGTTTCAATTAAACTGATTGAACCTTCAGGAAGCACTGAACTTGTTGC
>CANFNN010000218.1 GCA_947448095.1 Bacteriovoracaceae bacterium
ATCTTAATGCTGAAATGATGGTTTTTTCTGATACTGAAATTTCAAATCCTGAAGTTGCTGATGCCTATGCTAATTATGCAATTACTCCGGTTTTAATTCAGACTTCTGATCTGGATGCTGTCCTTTCCAACCCCGGCCTATCAAAACTTCCGATTGCGCTCAAAGTGAATACTGGCATGAACCGTTTAGGTGTGAGCCTTGAAGAACTTGCGGAATATGCACCACGCTTAAAAAGTCGTGGCATTAAGCATCTCATGACTCATTTTGCTCGCTCATCTGATCTTTTAAAAGAAGGTGATAAAACTCACCGTCAAATGGAAGAATTCAATACCGCAAAAAAAATCCTGAAAGATGCTGGAGTTGAAGTCAAAGAGACCTCAGTTGCAAATTCTGGAGCAATCGAGCAAAAGCTTGGTCAAGATGAAACGTATGTGCGGCCAGGGCTTATGCTTTACGGGCCTTACAGTGTTGAATCAAGATTATGGGAAGGGCATCAAATATCAAGATTTCAGACAAAAATTTTAAAAACGTTTGAAGTGAAAAAGGGAATACCTGTTGGTTACGGTGTGAACGTTGCTCCTGAAGACTGTTTTATTGCAATCGTTCCTATTGGGTATGCGGACTTAAGTCTTACTACTGCTAGTGGCGCCGACATTATAGTTAAAGGATATAAAGCTAAAATATTTGCCCGAGTGAATATGGATATGATGTTTTTGATGTTTCATTCTTCCGTTGCGGGAAAATTAAAAGCTGGAGAGTCTATTGAGATTTGGAATCATGACAATCGGGTGATTAGCGAGCTGGCTATTTCGATGAAAACAATTCCCTATCAATTGATGTGCGGAGTAACGAATCGAGTACCAAGAATTTACAAGGTAAAATAATTCAAATGAAACAAATGGTTTTGAAATATATTGAAATGCTTGGGGCCAGTGTGCTCGATCTCCTGCTAGGCCTGGGTGGGTTTACTAATTATACATTGAAGACAATCTTTTGGACTTTTAAGCCTCCTTACCGGTGGAGACTACTTTTTGATCAATTATATTTCATTGGGAATAAATCAATTTTTATTATTTTTCTTACATCCTCATTTACTGGTGCCGTTTTCGCCTTCCAAATTTACGTGGGGATGAAAGTCATTAATGCCGATTCTTTTATCGGTCCGATTGTAACGATTGCTCTTGCTAAAGAGTTAGCGCCCGTTCTTTCAGGCCTAGTCGTTGCTGGCCGATGTGGTGCTGCCATGGCCGCACAGATCGGGAGTATGAAGGTAACAGAGCAAGTGGACGCTCTAGAAGTCATGGGAATTAATAGTTATCAATATCTAGCTGTTCCAAGAATTGTCGGAGCAACTCTTAGCTTGCCCCTGTTGTCTGGTATCTTTTTGTTAATTGGATATGGTGGGGCCTGGCTTATAGGAACTAAAGTCATTCAAATCGATGAAGCTATTTTTTCCTCTAAGATTAGTGATTTTATGAACCTAGGAATGGTTGCCGAAGGCTTGATTAAAGCTGCTGTTTTTGGTTACTTAATTGGACTCATAGGCACATTTCACGGTTTCGCTGTTACCGGTGGAGCAGAGGGCGTAGGGAAAGGAACAAATCTTGCCGTTGTCTGGGGAATGATCACTGTTCTTGTGGTGGATTTTTTCTTAACTAGTTTCCTAACGAAAATACTATGACAAACAATCCTTACTCAATTGAATTTAAGCACGTGGTAAAAAAGTTTGGCGAAGTCACGGTGTTGGATGATGTCGACTTTGGTATTAGAAAAGATAAAATTACTACAGTTCTAGGTTTTTCCGGAGCAGGAAAAACAACCCTCATGAAGCACATACTTGGACTGACCATGCCGACATCTGGAGATGTGGTAGTTCTTGGGACGGCCATTAATCAAATCGATGAACTGGCACTTAGAGAGTTTCGCCGAAATTTTGGAATGGTTTTTCAGTATGCGGCCCTTTTTGATTTTTTAACTTCCTTTGAAAACGTGGCTTTCCCTCTTCGAGAATTCACTAAATTGAATGAATCTCAAATCAAAGAAAAAGTCATGGGACTTTTAAAGTCTGTAGGGATTTCTAACGAAGCTGCCTTTCGTCTGCCTTCTGAGCTTTCAGGTGGGATGAGAAAGCGAGTGGGATTAGCACGGGGTCTGGCCCTTGATCCTCATATTATGTTGTATGATGAGCCGACATCAGGCCTTGATCCCATAACAACTCACATGGTTTATGATCTTATGCGGGAGACTCATTATAATAATGTTCATAATGGTTTTACTTCAGTCATCATCTCGCATGATATTCATGCCACACTAAAGTACTCTGATTATATCGTTTTCATGGAAAATGGTCATGTAGTTGAGCATTTAGATGTGGAAAATTTCAAAAAATCGGAAAATCCTGTCATACGAAGATTCCTTGAGTTATAGCCGAAATCGCTTATCATAAATTTAATAACAGATAGTTACTGTTTTGAATTTTGATGGAGTAAAATTCTTGAACCCACTGAAAGTAGGACTTTTAACTTTAGCGGCCCTCGCAAGCGTAGTTATTATGTCGCTAAAAATTACCACAAATAAATCCGGGTTCGGCAATTACGTAACCTATAAGACCGTGCTTAAAGATGCATCTGGCATTTTTGAAAAATCATCGATTAAAGTCGCTGGTATCAACGCAGGTAGAATTAAGTCTATTGAGTTGAATGGTGCAGATGGTGCACTTCTCACGTTTGAAATGCTTGAAGGAATTAAAATTACGAATAATTCCCGAATGAAAATCAAGAGCGTGGGCTTTCTTGGAGATAAGTATCTTGACATTATTTTAGGTGATCAAAGTGCAGAAAAACTTCCACCAGAATCTTTTGTTCTTGTTGAAGGTGGGGAAGGTTTTGAAGAATTGAGCAAAGATGCCGGTGAGGTTCTTAAAGAAGTAAAAGAAATAGCTAAAACGATCAAAGAATCTCTGCGAGATGAGCAGGGACGAAATATGCTAAAAGACATTATTGCCAATATTCATGATATTACAGGCAGTCTTAAGCGTCTTAGTAGCGGCAACGAAGATAAAATAAATCAGATTGTAGACGAAGTAAAAGCAATCTCTGAGCAACTAGCCTTTGAGACAGACAGATATCAAAAAGGATCCCTGATGGGAGACCTGTCGAAAATTGGACCAATTCTTGATAAGGCCGATGCGTCAGTGAGTGATTTAAAAACCATCATTGCAGACTTGAAAGATGGTAAGGGAACAATTGGTAAGCTTCTGCGTGATGATGCGGTTGTAGATCAGGTTTCACAAACACTTTCAAGTGTTAACCGATTGGTGAATCGAATCAATAATATTGAAGCCGATATTGGTCTATCTACCGGTGCCAACACTCGTAATGGAACAGATACTCGCTTTGATCTTGATATCTATCCTGCCCCTGAAAGATTTTTTAGGTTGGGAGTTGTGACAAATGAGTTTGGTCCTCAAACTCAATCGGAAACAGATACCTACACAAGTACTGATGGTGGCGCTGAAGTTCACAAGTATTCGCGAAAAGTGGATCATTCTAAATTTAAATTTAACTTCCAAATTGGTCGTCGAATTCAGAGATTTGGCCTAAGAGCAGGATTAATCGAATCGACTGGCGGTGTTGGACTAGACTATTTCTTTCCAGATTGGGGAGTTAGAACTGGTGTTGAATTATTTGATTACCAAAAAGATGCAGGTCCGAACTTGCGTCTTATGACTGAAATTAAATTGTGGAACGTTTTATTTGCTCGTATTGCGGGTGAAGATTTAGTTTCAAAAAGCAAGAGTCAGAGTGCGACTTTCTCCCTTGGGTTAAGGTTTAGCGATCAGGATCTTGCAGCTCTTATTGGTATATTTGCCAGGTAAATTATGGGAAAGAATTGGCTGATTAGAACTAAATCAAATCATATCTTGGGACCCGTCTCGAAAGAGAAGGTTCTAGAGTTGTACCAAAATGGCTCAATTAAGCAAGATGATGAGATTTGTAGTGGTAACGGCTATTGGTTTTTTATTAGAGAAAATGAGTTAGTTGATAAGTATTTATTGGGAAATAGTAACCAATCATTTAATCCCATTAGTGAAGCAAAAGATGTTCTGACGTCTTCGGGTTCAAATAATGACTATGAACCCACTCGCGATGATATTACTTTAGTTGGTGGAATCAATTTTAGGAAAATGCAAGAAGCTGCAGCCCCCCAGAAACTGGAAGAATCTGCTCCTAGTTTAAAAATTGAAACGGAAGCAAATCCGAAAAAAAAAACTAGAACCGAACCTCAAGTAAAGCAGTCAGCTAATACGAAAAAACAAAATTATCTAAGATACCTCGTATTCATTATTTTTATCGCCTTATTTTTAATTATTTACTTTCGAAAATCGATCCTAAAATCTTTTTTTGCCCAGATATTCAATCAGGACTTGTCTTCATTTGTAATCAACCAAGCTCACGCGCAGGATGATTCTTCTTCTAAAAAAAAAAAATATTAGAATCAACTGTTTCAATTGATGAAGTGGAATTTAAGCCATTAATTGATTTTGAAGGTTTCAAAGTCGTAAGCTCATTTGATATTGATAAGTTTAACTGCTCAAAACTCGACAGTAGTGTCTTTCAGATGGGCGTGATTCTCTATCCACAAGATTTAATCAATGAAAAGTTCTTAATTAGTATTAGAAACTGCATGCTTGTTCTGAATGATAAACATCCCGTAAAAAGGTGGCTAACATCTCAGGCATCGCTTGAGAAAAGTATTAAAAAAAACCAAGCAGAAATTGAGCTTTTAACAGAAATTCTTAATTCTCAATTTAATTTAATCACTGACCAGAAAGTTAAAATGTCCGTTATCGGTCTCATTGGCAATATTCAAGGAAAAACAAACCTTGAAAAACTTTTAAAATCCTACCTCTACCTTATGATTGGTAATATCACGAGGTCGGATAACATCTTGAAGACTATTATTTCTCAGACACCAAGACAGTTTTTTCAAGGCTTAAGAGATGAGCGGTCCATTTATGACCAGACAACCCATGATCATTTAGATAAAATCTTAAGAAAAATGTCTCGCCACCCAGCTGATCGGCTTACTTTTTATCTTCTTACTCTTTATCTCCAAGCTTTTAACAACAACAGTGATCTTCTGGAGCTTTTAGATGATATTCGGCCGGATGGAATGAGCGACAAGCTTGGAATATCCTATAC
>CANFNN010000219.1 GCA_947448095.1 Bacteriovoracaceae bacterium
GGGGATGATGGCGTCATTGGTTTAAGGGCAAATGTCTGGATGTAGCCATCAAGCTTCTGATCAATATTGTTCTGAGCAAATGCACTGCTCACCAAAAGAGAAAAAATAACAAAAAAGATATGCATAACCGACCTTTAAAATAATGTTCCACTAAACCAAGCACCAACAGAAACAGTCTCTTCAAAAGTAGCTCGGCGCCCACTCTTGTCCACGCGCTGATCTGGAAATGGAAAACCCTGAATGTATGTTGAGACCTCTAACTTTTTAGAAAAGGCGTATGTCAAACCGGTCTGAATTGGAAAGGCCTGAAGCCTCCAGGCCTTAGATTTTGGATCAGCAGTTCTCTGAGTTCCAATCATCGGGTTCCAACCAGAGGCGATTAATTTTTTATAAATCACTTCTGTTCCTAGGCGGTAACCAAATTTATCCGAGAAAGCGTAATTGGCCGAGGGAGAAAAACTCAAGGTGAGTTCATTTTTTAATTCAGGAGCATAACCCGCACGACTATACTGAGCCTCGGCCACATGGCGGTCTTTATAAATATAAAAACGAGGCTGAACTAGACTGAAGACTGACCATTTGGTGTAGGTAGGCGTCCAAGAATATTTAGCAAAAAAACCAGGCGTCGCAAGTGTAGTTCGTTGTTCAGCAATGTAGCCCCCGCCAATCGGCTCTGGGAAAAAATAAGGAAGATCCGTATTCAATGCACCCGTGAGTTTTCCATGCTCCGTTTTAAAAAACGTAGTTGAGATCCCAAAGCGAGGCGACTGCCAGCGAAGGGATTTGAAATCCTCAGTTTCCCGCGCATTGTTCATCACCCATTGCGTGCGGGCCTGAAAATCAAGCGCATATTTAGCATTGAGGAAATAACGGAAGGAAAGATTGTTATTCAGCAGAAGACCATCATCAGATGGCTTCCCAAGAGCGTTGGGAGTAATGGATTGGTCATCGGCAAGTATACCTGGACCGTCAAAAAACGACATATAGCTTAGCGAGAAATTACCCCACCAAGGTGCGGCAATGGTTGTGCCTTGGCTCGCAACCAATTGATTCTGCTCGGCAATTGCCGACCGAACGGTCGTGGCAAAGAGAACCAAAATGAGGAATAAATGAGAACGTTTTTTCATCTAGTTTGATATACCAAACGAAAATATGACTCGTCAAAAGAATTGTTCTAAACCTGTAAAATATCACCATTGGCCCAATTCACGACCCTTCCCTCCAAGAGAATCTCCTGAGGAGTCCAGGAAATCTGAATCTGGCTAGGCCTATTCATTTCAGCACCTTGGAAAATAGTGATTTTGCCGGAAGCAGTTTTCATCACATCACGAACAAATCCGGCCAAGGCACAGGCAGCCGATCCCGTTGCTGGGTCTTCAATTACACTTAAAATGGGAGCAAACATTCGGACATGAAAGGTTGCAGCATCTTCCTGGAAAATAAAATAACATTTTAAAGGATCTTTAGTACTGACGGGAGATACGGCTTTTTTCAAAGCCGCATGACTTCGAAGAGGAATCACTAGAAATTCCGGTCCAACATTCACATATCTTACAAGGTCAGAATGAACTTGTGAAAAATCGACTGAGCAGTGTTTTAGAACGTGCTTTAGATCTCCATCAAACTCTCTAACAAATGGAACTCCAGGAAAAGTAATCTTCGCTCCGGATTCTGATGCTTCGGCCGACAACACTCCCAAAGGAACTTCAAGAGAAAAATGCTTCCTCTGCAAAAGTTGACCCACTAACCAAGCAGACCCGATAGAAGGATGCCCTGCAAAGGGCAACTCACTTTTTGGAGTAAAAATTCTTAAAAGATAATGATCATAGATAAAAACTGTTTCTGAGAAATTAAAATCCTGCGCAATGGATTGCATTTGTTCAGTTAAAAGTGGCTTCTCAGGAAAAACGACGGCCAATTGATTGCCAGAGTTTTTTTCTAATGTTGCGAACACATTTAAAATATAAAATTTCATCGACTACCAAAACCTCTTAGGGGTTCTCCGCCCAGAACATGAAAGTGGGTGTGAAAAACAGTTTGTCCTGCATGAGGACCACTATTCGTCACGACTCGAAAGCCGGTCTGGTCCAGTCCCTCTCTCTGGGTGACGAATCGAATTGCTTGAAAGATCTCGGCCATTTGAGAAGGCTCAGTCTCAACTAAATCATTCACGTTTTGAGTATGCTCTTTGTGAATGAAAAGATAATGATGAGTAGCGGATGGATGAAGATCGTTAAAAGCCAAAACATGTTCGTTTTCAAAAACTTTTTTCGATGGAATTTTCCCTTCGGCAATTTTACAAAAGAGACAATCAGCATGTTGCATATCTTATCCTTTCACTCGCTTGATTTTCCCACCAAGTTTCGTAAGTTTCTCATCGATTTTTTCATAACCCCGGTCAAGGTGGTAGACGCGCTGAATTTCAGTTTCTCCGTGGGCAATGAGTGCGCATAATATAAGAGCTGCAGAGGCCCTCAGATCCGTGCACATGACCGGTGCACCACTTAAATGTTCAACTCCCTCAATAAAAGCAGAATTTCCTTTGAGAGTAATCTTAGACCCCATGCGAATCATTTCTGGCACATGCATAAAACGGTTTTCAAAAATTGTTTCAGTTACAACTGAATTCCCCTCAACGATACTCATGAGCGCCATCATTTGCGCTTGAACATCGGTTGGAAATCCTGGGAAAGGAAGTGTTTCAATAATAGCACCCTTAAGCCGACTTGATTTTTTGACGACAACGTAATCTTGACCGACTTCAAGATTTGCTCCCATTTTAGCTAACGTTTCTAGTACAAACTTTAAGTGCAAAGGGTTAAATCCAGTGACCTTAACCTCTCCCCCACTCATGATGCCGGCAATAATGAAGGTAGCAGCTTCAATCCGGTCTCCTATGACACGGTAAGGTTTTTGATTTGGTTTAAAATCAGATTCCTTCATGCCCTGAATCGTAATACGAGAAGTTCCCGCACCTTCAATCTTGACTCCCTGAGAGATTAAAAAATCTGCCAGATCATCGATCTCTGGTTCCATCGCAGCATTTTCAATGACGGTTGTTCCCTCAGCTAAGACGGCCGCCATCATGATATTCTCGGTGGCCCCAACACTTGGAAAAGGAAAAGCTACCACAGCACCTTTTAATTTATCACATTTGGCTTTGATATAGCCGTTTTCAATTTCAATTTGAGCCCCCATGGTTTCAAGCGCCGTCAAATGAATATCAACAGGTCTTGCTCCAATAGCACAACCACCAGGAAGAGAAACTGAGGCGACACCGTAGCGGGCCAGCATCGGTCCCAAAACTAAAACAGAAGCGCGCATGGTTTTGACGAGTAAATAGTCAGCGTGTTGATTATCAAGTTTCGTTGCATCGACAACAATCTCTCCAGCATTTCGAGTGACTTTAATGCCCATACTTTGAAGAAGTTTTAAAATAGTCCCCACATCCATCAGATCAGGGATGCCTACAAACTTAACCGGATAAGGAAATAAAATTGTGGCAGCAAGAATGGGTAACGTGGCGTTTTTGGCCGAAGAGATCTCAACCGAGCCATTGAGCTGACAAGGACCATTAACTAAGAGCTTATCCATAAACCTTCCCTGAAATGTTTGAGGGAAATTGTAGGAGAAATTCCTAGGGTTGTCTTGCCCATCCTAAAAGAAAAGCACACTAGAGAAAGGAGGAATTAATTTTGATGTCGGCTCTCCTGCGTCCTTCGGGGCGTGTACGGGAACTGGCTCTCTTATACCTTTGAGTAAGTTGAACCCATGCGCCGTCACGGTCTTTTTTGCTCAACTACTCGCGGTCTACGGCGAAGGTTTTACCCTCCACCTTCTTTCTCTAGTGGCATTCAGTTATCGGATTCCCTTAAAAATCCCTTAACTGCCAAGAGCAAATCCTCCGAAAGGGATATATGACTAGTTATGGCCATACATTAGATCGAGCTCTTATGAACAAGACTATCTACACAGATATTCTCGAACAATTAATGCTAAAGCATGCAAGTGTGAAAGGGGGATTAAGAAAATCCCCATTAATCAAGGAACTGAGTTTAGAGTGGATCTCTGAAAATAAAGACCTATTTATAAATGCTATCAAAGATTCGATTATAAAGACGGATTTCGAATTCTCAATTATGAAAAGAATTGATCTTAATACCAATGGTAAGATGCGAGAAATCTACATTACCAATTTTGCAGACCGTATTCTTTTAATGGCAATTCAAAATCTCATTTCTCTTGAATTAAGCAACTTCCATTCGCCTCATTTGTTTTCTTTTCGAAAAGGATATGGCCCCAAGAAAGCCGCCTCAATACTATCAAAATTCTTGAAAGATCAATCCGAAAAAAAGGTTGAGAGCAAAGAACTGTTTTTCATAGGCAGAGATGTCTCTTCTTATGGAGACAGTATAGACCATACAGTGATGGATGAAATACTGGATACAATTCCTGAACTTAAAGAATCAAGCCTCATCTTACCCTTATTAAAAAAATCTTATCGAGCTGAATTCTACTCAGGGAATGATCATGAAGTAGCAGTTTGCCTAAGAAAAGGCATTCCATCCGGGTCCCCCGTTGTGCCATTACTTGAAAACATCTATCTAAGAGAACTAGATAAACAATTAGGTGATATCGCAGATTCATTTTATGCGCGCTATGGAGATGATTTTATTTTTTTAACCTCAAGTGAAGAAGTCGCTAAAAACGCAATCGAGAAAACGAATAAAATCATGACAAAGCTCAAACTCACGATTAGTCAGAAAAAAATAAAAAACTATGTTCTGGGCGCAACGAAACAGAGAAGTGATTTTCAAAGAAAAGATTATTTTGAGTGGATTGGTATCACTTTTTACCAAAGTGGGATGTATTCATTTCGGCCTAAGCATAAAAAAGAATATAAAAAGAAATTTCGGCAGGAAACTGGCAATTTTACACATCATTTATCCAAATCAGGTCTTGATGCAAAACAGATCGCGGAGTGTCTTAATTTAGGATTTAATGAAATAAATGATCTCAAAAAAATCCCAGATGTTCAGAAGCTAATCGTGCTTCGGACCCATATTCAAAACACCAAGAACCTCGACAAAGACTGCCGAGAGTTCCTCGTCAGAACTATGTGTAAGACGCTGAAAATAACCAAACGCGAAGCCTGGAAACTCTTTCGTTCAATGAAACTTCATTCGTTAGAATATCA
>CANFNN010000220.1 GCA_947448095.1 Bacteriovoracaceae bacterium
GCGCGGAGTAAAAAAATTCGGTGGTGAAGTTGTTAAAACTGGAATGATCATCGTTCGTCAAAAATGTACTAAGTTTCAAGCTGGAACTAACGTAAAAATGGGCCGTGATTTCACGCTCTATTCTATGTGTCCAGGAACTGTGAAATTTGGCTTCTATAATAAGACGACAAAAACAATCTCAGTTGTTCCAGCTTAATTGATCTTTAAAGATATTTAAGATAAAGAGGGAGCTAATTAGCTCCCTCTTTTTTTTTCCGTCGCGAGACGGTCAGGTTTTTATGAAATTCATTGATGAAGTAGACATTGAAGTGATCTCAGGCGAAGGCGGCAAAGGCTTTGTAGGCTATCGCCGTGAAAAATATGTACCTTTAGGCGGACCAGACGGTGGTGATGGTGCTGAAGGCGGTAACGTATACTTCCAAGGTGATGAAGGACTAAACACTCTTTTGCACTTTCGTGGACTTAAAACCTTTATCGCTGAAGCTGGCGGCAACGGCGGCGGCTCTAACATGCAAGGCGCGTGTGGAACTGACCTTATCCTCAAGGTTCCAGTCGGTACCATGTTGATTGACCGGGAAACTGGAAATCTCATTACAGACATTACTGAGCACGGACAAATGTATAAGGCCTGTGAAGGCGGACGTGGTGGAAAGGGTAATGCCCATTTTAAAACCTCGGTCAAACAAACTCCAGCATTTGCTCAAAACGGAGAGCCTGGTGTGCGTCTATTGATTCACCTAGAACTAAAACTTCTGGCCGATATTGCTCTCATAGGTCTTCCGAATGCAGGAAAATCCACTCTCATTAGTGCCATCAGTTCTGCTCGGCCTAAAATTGCTGACTATCCCTTCACGACACTTGAACCAAACCTAGGCGTGGTTGAACTCGGGGATAAAACCCTGGTTGTGACAGATATTCCAGGACTCATAGAAGGTGCTGCTGAAGGTAAGGGCCTAGGAATTAAGTTTCTCAAGCACATTGAAAGAACCTCGGCATTAGTTCACCTTGTAGACTGTTCGATGTTTCTCGAGGAATTTGAGGCCATTGAAGCCTATTCGACAGTTAGAGATGAGCTTGAAAAATTCAATCCAGAGCTTTTGAATAAAAAAGAAATCGTCTGCCTTACTAAAATTGATGCCATGACTGAGGAAGAAATTGAAAGATTTCGCTCATCTATGGAACTTCAACTTGACCGTAAAGTGCTTCCGATATCAGGTATCTCCGGGCGAAATATTGAATTACTGAAGCAACTTATGCTAAGAACCAAAGAAATTATCCAAGAAGAGCAGAAAAAAGAGAAATAAACATGGCGATTAACGAATACGTAAATACTGAAGTCTCAAAAGTTATCTCAAATGAATCTTTTGAATTTCCTCTGAATCACGCCATGGCTTCGGCCTGGATTGTGGCCAATTACAAAGGTGATAATCTAAAGATTTTTGACCTACGTAAAACCAGTGCTCTTTGTGATTATGCTATTATCGCTACCGCTCAAAACACGACTCAAGCTCGTGCGATGGTGGATGAGATTTCTGCCAATCTTCAAAATAACGGTGCCTCTATTGTAAGTTACGAAGGTTATGAATCCGCCAACTGGATTCTCCTTGATACTGGTGACATTATTGTTCACATCTTTAATGGTCCTGCTCGTGACGTTTATGATTTAGATATGGTCTTAATTAAAAATGCTCAAGTAAAAATCCCTGATGAATTTTATTTCGGTAAGGCCACTTCAGTCGCAACTGAAAAAGCTGATCTGAAAGGCTACTTCTAATTTATGGCCCGCCAGATTCATTTGATCGTGGTGGGCAAACTGAAAGACTCGCATCTTGAGGCCATTGAGGCCGACTATCTTAAACGCATCAATAATCCAGACCTAATTATCCATGAATTAAAAGCCTCGGCAGAAAACAAAGAAGCCGAAGGGGAAACGATTCTTAAAAAAGTCAAAGACCTCGGTCATGGTCACGTCGTAGCAATGACTGAGTGGGGCAAACGCCACACTTCTGTGGGCTTTGCCGAGTGGACTCAGACTCATCTTGAAAGATCAAGCACACTCATTTTTATTATTGCAGGAGCTGAAGGCTTTTCAACTGAAGTTCTCAACCATTGCCAAGAGCGTCTCTCCCTTTCAGAGCTGACTTTCCCTCATAAGTTGGCCAGAATACTGCTAGTAGAACAACTATACCGGGCCCAAACAATAAGATCCGGTCATCCTTACCACAACTAGGGAAACACATGCATTCAATCCAAGGTTTAAGCCCACGCGTCCTTTTAGTTATTTTGGACGGCTTTGGACAAAATCCCAGTCATCACCAAAATGCCATCTACTCTGCTAAGAAACCTAACATCGATAATCTTTTTGCTCACTACCCTTTCACGACCATCCAACCCGGTGGCGAGGCCGTTGGTCTTCCTAAGGGTGTGGCAGGCAATTCGGAAGTGGGTCACATTAACTTAGGTGCAGGACGACCGGTCAGACAGGACTTAGTCAGAATCAATGAAGTGATCGCGAATAAAACTTTAAAAGATATGCCGAAGATGAAAGAGCTGATTGAAAAAGCTCAGGCAGGAAATAAGCGTATCCATCTGATGGGGCTTCTTTCAGACGGCGGCGTGCACGCTCACATTGATCACTTAAAAGAGATACTCAAAATTCTCAGAGTGCATTCAGATCTTCGCATTTATTTTCATGCCTTCATGGATGGACGAGATACTGCTAAAGACAAAGGTGTCCAGTACCTTAAAGACATTCTTACCAATCCAGGATTTGTTTTTGCTAGCATGCAAGGACGATCAATTGGAATGGACCGTGACCGCCGTTGGGAAAAAATTGAGCACGCCTATAAAATGATGACAGGAATGGGCGAGAAAACTCAGCTTAAGCCTGAAGCCTATATTTTGAACGAATATAAAAAAGGCATTTTTGATGAATTCATCACTCCTGCTCTTTTTGTAGAAGATGGGGCCATTCAAAATGGAGATTCCGTTTTCTTCATTAACTACCGTCCTGACCGGGCCCGCGAGCTGACACTCGCTTTAAATGAGACTCACTTCAAGGAGTTTCCAGTTCCCGTTCGGCCTGGCTACTTTCTGTGCATGTCTCCCTACGTTCAAGAAGAGTGCCCAAACCTTCCGATTCTCTTTGATAAAGAAAAAGTCAAAGGAACCTTGTCTGAGTACCTTTCAACGCTTGGAAAAAAACAATTCAAAATTGCTGAAACCGAAAAATATGCCCACGTGACTTACTTCTTTAACGGTGGGGAAGAAAAACCTTTTCCCGGTGAAGAGCGCTGTCTGGTTCCTTCTCCTCGAGAAGTGGCGACCTATGATCAAAAACCAGAAATGAGTGCTTTTGAAGTCACTGAGAAACTCTCCACGGCCTTAAGTGATAAGTCATTTTCCTTTTATCTCGTCAATTTTGCCAATGCCGATATGGTGGGGCACACGGGAAATTTCGCTGCGGCCGTCAGAGCAGTCGAAGCCTTAGATGAGTGTGTGGGGAAACTTCAGGCCAAGTGTGAAGCAGAAAATATCACCATGATTATCACAGCTGATCACGGCAATGCAGATCAAATGGCCTACGAAGATGAGTCTGTACACACGTCACACTCGGACTCCGAGGTTCCTTTTTGCGTTGTTCACGCAAAACTGAAAGATATTGATGTTATGCTAAATAATGAAAATAAAGTGGTAGCACTTAAAGATGTTGCTCCAACTGTATTGAAGATATTAAACTTACCTAAACCAAAAGATTTTTCAGGACAACCGATTTTTGTCTAAGGATTGATGCATGAGCTTTACCCATATTGGATTATTATGTTCCGGTGGAGATGCCCCAGGAATGAACTGTGCCATTCGTGCAGTGGTCAGGACGGCGATCTACAACGGCATTAAGGTCACCGGAATTAAACGCGGGTATGCGGGACTTCTGCGCGGCGAATTTCAACCAATGAATCTCTCGAGTGTGGGAAATATTATTCAACGTGGAGGAACGATTCTCCAAACTTCTCGGTGTCCTGAATGGCAGAAAAAAGAATTTCGCGCCAAGGCCGTTGAGATTTTAAAACATCAAGGGATTGAAGCCCTGATCATCATTGGCGGCGATGGCTCTTTTAACGGGGCCAAAGCACTTTGGGATGAACATCAATTTCCCGTCATTGGAATTCCTGGCACAATTGATAACGATATTTCTGGCACTGAATACACTATTGGTTTTGATACCGCTGTTCAAACAGGCATTGAAGCCGTGGATAGAATTCGGGATACCGCCCACTCACATGCAAGAACATTTTTAGTTGAAGTGATGGGACGAAACTCTTCGGCCATTGCTCTAAAAGTAGGTGTTTGCACAGGAGCCGAAAATATTCTTCTTCCACACGAAAAAGTGGTTCATCAAAAACTTGCTGATGATATTCAAAGAGGAATGTCTCGCGGAAAAGAATCATCCATTATTATCGTGGCCGAAGGGCCAGTAGCAGGAAGAAGCTACGAGATTCAACATGTCCTAAAAGATTTGTTTCATCTGGATGCTCACGTGGCAATCCTGGGTCATATTCAAAGAGGTGGCTCTCCGACTTCTAATGACCGCTTTATTGCTTCTCAGATGGGGAATATGGCCGTTCAGTCATTGATTGATAACAAGTTTCCCACTGTGACTGTTGTTCGAGCAGGTAAAGTTTTAATGGCACCTCTGAGTGATTGTATCACTAAGGCCGATGATAACTTTATAGAGTTTCAAAAACTGGCTGAGACGCTTTCTATTTAGCCATAAGGGCAATCTTAATTGCCCTTATGTCTAATTCGCTTACGCATTCGGGTAATTCAAATGTATCTTACAAGATTTTGAGTTCCTTAATTTCGATCTCAGCATGAATATGCATTCATATTAATCACGCCATGACAGCAGTTGGGTTGTTGGTCATGAAATGAAGCTCTGCAATCGAGCCAAACAAGTCCTTGCCATCAATCACTCCATTCGGAGTTTCGACATCACAGGAAGCAATCAAGTGCAGTTCATGTTGCTCACACAATTCCACGACAGAGGGATTAATCGGCTCCACCACTTCTCCGTTAGGAGTAAGGGAACCAATCGCTAAACAATTATCCAGTTTTGAAATAGGAAGAAGTCCTGCTAAATACCAATAATGAAGCAGGAGTGGGTACTCAAGCCACTTAACCGAAGAACTCTCCA
>CANFNN010000221.1 GCA_947448095.1 Bacteriovoracaceae bacterium
ACCCAAAAAGCCTCTTACTAATACGCGACTAGTGAGAGGTTTTTATTTTCCTCCCTATAACTATTTCAAAGATTCATCACCTGATCCAACTTTCCACTACCATTACTTCATCCACCCTTACTAAGGATGAAAAATGAAAGCATTGCTAATCTCATCATTACTTCTGCTCTCGGCAACAACTTTTGCCCAGGAAATCTTCTCGATTAAAAAAAGTTTGAACCCTAAAAATATTCTTCACTTTAAGGCCGTAGTGGAATCCTGCAAACTTAAGTCCCCATCTGTCAGCACCTACTGGACGATGGGAGAAGATGATGGCCACGTGGAAAGCTTGGCCTCCAAGGAGCTGCCTTACTTTGCACCCAAAATAAGTTATGCCAAAGAAAATGAAGCCGATTTTTCATTCGGAGCAATTGAGAAAATGGGAGCAAAGATCCCCAATAAAACTATCAGTATCCGTTTAGAAAACTGTAAGCCTAAAGCCTTCTTAGAAATTAAAGGCCAAGAAGTTCAATTGACGGAAATTTATGTGAGTGTGAATTTATTTATGTCAGTGAAATATATGACTATCACTGGTTTGGCCCCAAATGGAGCCAAGGTCAATCATAGAATTGAAAACTAACCGTTAATCACTTTTGTTTTTGCCGGCGCAGTAAATTCAAAATGCTTCGCCGGAAATGACGTTTCTTCTTTGAGTTCTAAAAATTTCAGATTCACTTTTCTTCCGTCAGCGTAAACAAGTGTCATCTTTTCAAAATCACTCATTTTCTCTACCAGCTTCGCTTCTTTAACCGCATGAAAGGTTACTTCTTTAAGAGTGAGTTCTTTTTGAACAGTTTTCACAAACGTTAAAACCAAATCTTTCCCTTCGTACTTATAAGTAAAGAGTTTTGAGCCCTCTAAACCGTTACGAATCGAATCAAGAAATTTTGTCAGTGGCAACTTGGTTGATTTCTGAATCGTCACCTGACCCTGTTCTCCCTCAACAAAAGGAGGAACGTAGTACCAACTCTTTTGCGGATTACTGACAAAAGTGGAGGCATTAGGAGAAGTTATTTCAAAACGAATATTTCCTGGAAACTTATAATCAATTTTCCCGAAACTTTTTTTCTCTTTTCCAGTCGCCATCGAAAGAATGCTCTCTTCAAAATTTGCCGAGAAAGAACTAGGTACAAAACTTTTAGCAAAGGAAGCGCTTGAGGCCAATAAGAGGAGAATAAGAATTTTCATGGATTTCCTAGATTAAAAAAGGGGGAAGACTTCCTCTTTCTGAAGTTATCTTCCCCCGCCACAAACCACTAGTGAAGCTGAACAGAGACGGCCTTGGATACACCTGGCTCTTGCATGGTTACTCCATACAAGGTGTCATTAAGCTCCATGGTCTTTTTATTATGGGTAATTAAAATGAATTGAGATTCAGAACTCATTTCTCTCAAGAGTTCATTGAATCTTCCTACGTTAGCATCATCTAGAGGAGCATCAACCTCATCGAGTAAACAAAACGGAGACGGCTTCACAAGAAAGATTGAGAAAATGAGCGACACTGCAGTCATGGCTTTTTCACCACCAGACATCAATGTAATCGAAGTCATTTTCTTACCAGGAGGTTTCGCTACAATATCGACACCGCACTCTATCGAATCAAGGTCACCAATAATTTCAAGTCTCGCTTCCCCACCACCGAAAATGATTGGGAATACTTTTGAGAATCTTTCATTTACGTCAGCAAAAGCTTCCTTGAAGCGCTCTTTCGATTTTTCATCAATATGAGCAATCGCTGTCTCAAGGTCAGTAAGAGATTTCTTCAGCTCTTCTTCTTGAGTCTTAAGGAAATCATGGCGAAGTTTTTGACGATCATAATCTTCAATCGCAGCCCAGTTAATTTCTCCTAAGCGGTTAAACTCAGTTCTATAATCCTTGTATTTTTCTTTCGCTTCTTTAATCTGACCAGGGAAGCGTTTTTCAAATTCATAAGGCTGGATTTCAATCGCTTTAGGACCATCTTCTGTTTCCATCATATACATCGCTGAGAGATCTTTCAGCTCTGTGACTTTGTCAGAAACGACATCAAGATGCTTCATAATGACCGCTCTTAGGTCAATTTTGTATCGCTCAAAAACGTCTTTCGCTAAGAGTTCTTCTTCCTGAATCATTTGATTCGTCTTGAGCTCTAGCTCTACATTTTCTTTTTCAATTTTATTGATGCGAGAATTGATTTCTTTCAATTCAGTTTCTTTTTCCTGCATCGAAAGAAGAACTTGGGCGATCTGATCTTTTAACAAATCAAGAAACGTTTCTTTATCTGAAAGAACTTCGGCCATGTCACAGTTTGAAGCTTCAACACTTTCCACTTCCGTCTGAGCATTTTCAATTTCAGACTGATAAGTTTCAAGCAGCTCAATATTAGTCTGTTGTTTTTCTTTGTAGCGCTCAATTTGAGAATTCACGTCTTCAACTTGAGACTTAAGAGAAGTGAGCTGCTGCTGGTAGCTTTGAGCTTTAACTTTGAGCTCCATCATATCATCACGTTCATTCTCAAAAGTGATTTTGAGTTCATGAAAACGAGATTCAAGATCTGCCACATCAAGAGCGAGGACTTTGACTTCACTCTCTAAAAGTTCTTTGGCATTTAATAAAGTTTCGTCTGATTCCTGAAGATCCAAACGAGATTTAGAAGTTTCTTGTTTGCGGCCAATGAGTACTTGTAAACGAGACGAGTTCGATGACTGGTTCGCTTCCTTAGACTCAAGGGCAGCTTTTGTGCCAACATAAACGGTGTTGATTTCATTAAACTCTTTCAGAGTTGATTCAAGACTTACGCGTTTATCAGCTAATTTTGTTTCAATTTCTTTTAAGTTCGCTTCCAAGGCTGCAAGTTCAGCTTGTTTTGCTTCCAGCTCAACACCCATTTCTTGAATGAGGTTGTTCCGTTGCACGATCCCTTGAGCTTCTGAAGCCGAGTCCTGACGAACACCATAGAGAACAGAGTTGCCCACTTTCTTAATTAGGACTTTTCCGTCTTTAGAAACGAGACCTTTAAATTGAATATCTGGGTTAATTTTAGAGGCCAGTTCAGCCGTTAAATTTTCAACTACAAAAAAACCGTTAAGGATTTTTGAAAGCTTGTCAGAATAGTCTGTATTATTAATACGCACAATTTCCGACAGGGCCTTCATTCCCTGACAGCCTTGAGTCTCAAGGCGGCCAACTGATTCATTAGAAATCATAGAATCTTGAGGCCATAACATATCAACCGTAGCACCAAAATCCGTCATGTAGTTAGCAAAGGCGTCTTTATTGGCCGTGGCCAATACTGCGTCCAAAGATTCACCAATCAATTGCTCAACAGCAACTGCGTACTCAGGATCACATTCAATCAACTTACCAAGTACTTCAATCGTACCGTCGGCCACTTTCTGAACCAGTTTAACGGCTCCCGCACGATGACCTTCAGCTGAGTTATTGATCTCAATTAAAGAGTTACGCTTAGATTCAAGTTGGATCACGCTACGTGAGAGTTCGCGAAACAAAACTTCATTCGATCTAAGACCCAAATTCAGACTCTCGACTTCATCCT
This sequence comes from Bacteriovoracaceae bacterium, assembly GCA_947448095.1. Taxonomy (GTDB): domain Bacteria; phylum Bdellovibrionota; class Bacteriovoracia; order Bacteriovoracales; family Bacteriovoracaceae; genus Peredibacter. The sequence continues at coordinate 3,575 of CANFNN010000221.1, forward strand.
TGAGAGCAGGCAGAAGAGTTTGTAATTCTTCTACCTTCGCCTGAGAAGACTTCACTTTCGCGCGGTCTCTCATTAAGTCATCCGTGAAATTCGACGTACTCTTTTCTAATGTTTCTATTTCTGAAGTAAAATCTTGAAGTAAACGAGCATATTCTTCTAATTTTGAAGAATTTTTGAAAGCTTCATTATCTAGAGTCAGAAATTTTTCTTTCGAAGTATTAAGAGTGCGACGTTTTTCGTGCAACTCTTCTTCTAAATCAAACATCTGAGCTTTAAGAAGCTCCACTTTTTCTTCCAGTGAAGAAAAGTCCATTTGCTCATAGTTATTAGACTCAAGCTCTTCAAGTTGACTCTTGAGTGCTTCAAGGCGCTCAGTGCGCTTCTCCATATCGATATTGAGCTCTTCGTTTTCACGAGTCGCACGGTCGATATGCTTATCTTTTTCAATTAATGATTTCTTAAGGTGTTTGACTTTTTCTTCAGAAGCCGCAAGTTCTCTTGAGTGCTCATTATAATCATCTTGAGCAGCATCAATTTTATCGATCATGTCCACTTTTTGAATTTTTTCATCTTCTAAAAGGAGATCGATCTGAGACTTTCTAAGGCTTAAGTTTTCATGCTCATTTTTACGCGTTTCAAGCATGCTATTGGCATTCACATAATCCTGAATGTAGTCGTGCATGCGGTGAGATTCAACAATCAGCTCATACTTACGAATGCGGTCTCTAAGTGTTTTCGCTTTTTCCGCTTTCTCCGCTTGAAGCTCTAGCTTCTTGAGGTTTTTATAAATCTCATTTTGCAGATCTTCTAAACGAGTCAAGTTAGACTGGGTATTTTCAATTTTCTTAAGTGATTCACGTTTTCTGAGCTTGAATTTTGTAATTCCTGCTACTTCTTCGATCATCACACGACGCTCTTCAGGTTTAGCATTAACGAGTTTGTTAATTTCCCCTTGAGCAATAATGGAATATGACTTCGCTCCGGCACCAGTGTCCATGAACACTTCATGAATATCTTTCAGACGAGCTGGCTCGTTATTAATGCGGTATTCAGTTTCACCATTGCGGTAAAGTTTACGAGTCAAATGGATTTCGGCCGGCTTAGCGACTGTTCCATTGATGTGAATATGCTTTCCGTTAACGTTGTCTAAAACCAGCGTGACTTCAGCAAAAGAAGCAGGTGTATATTTGCTTGATCCTGCAAAGATTAGGTCTTTCATGCTCGTTCCGCGAAGATGCTTCGCTGATTGCTCGCCCATGACCCAAAAAAGTGCATCAACAATATTGGATTTTCCGCAACCGTTAGGTCCGACGATCCCTGTAATGCCTTCGTCAAAAATGATAGTGGTTTTGTCTTTGAAGGATTTAAATCCCTGAATGATGAGCCTGTTCAGTCTCATAGTGCCTCTCGTCTAGTGTTTGTGTGTGACCATCAACTCTTAAAAAAACTTCCGCATCTTGCATTCGTTTTAGTCAGATAAATTTGATGATGGGTTATATTCCCCAAACATTCTGGGCCTGTCTATAGTTTTCGCTCTTACTGATTCTTGCAAAGGAGTCAATGACTCAACGCTTGATTTAGGTTGGAGAGCTTGTGTGC
>CANFNN010000222.1 GCA_947448095.1 Bacteriovoracaceae bacterium
AGTCCTCTTTGGCGAGTTTGAGATTCAATGCCTGATCTGTCACCCAGGGAGCAGAAATTTGAAACGAGGGCTTTCGCATGAAGGTCCGGATCACCATATTCGTTTTTCCTAAGATTGACTGCGGAAGAGTCGTCAGAAAATTTGAAACCTCAGCGTCACTCATATAGGAAAATGTGTCTGAGAGAGAATAAAAGTCGTGAGGCGTTTCTTTTAACAGCTCTAAGAGATTTTTTTGATGAAAGTGAATTTCGGTTTTTGATTCTTTAATCTTATAAAAAAGCTCTTCACTGCATTCGGCGGGAAAGGCTTCTTTGTAGGTCACTTTATTTAAAAAAATCATTTGGAGAAAATAATTCCCTTTGACCCAGGTATTCTGAAACAGGTCATTGAATTCTCCTGAGACGTATTGAGCCGCCGAAACCTGCATAGTGTTTTTTCCCTTACTTCCGGCAAATGATCCCTTATAAAGAAGTTTGTTTGCTACCCATCCATTCATAACAATTTTTGAATAGAGATCAAAAAGTTTAGGCTTCCAGAATTGGGAGATGATTTGCTTTTGCTTTGACATATCCTCTGCGGCAAATACAGGAGCAATATTTCCGAAAGTAAACTTTTGAAAAATTCTTCCAAGCTTCATAAAGTGAGATTCCCAGCGGCCGAGATAAATATATCCGCGTGAACTCCAGTCTTTTTCAAACCGTTTCCAAAAAGCTTGGTCTTCACTTGAGAGCTCAAGCTTCTTCATGAGATCCATTCTATCACTTCCCGAGTTCTCAGTCAGATAGCCTAAGAAATATAGGTAGTCTTGATAGCTTAATTTTTTGATCGCCTCTAAGCGAAGACGAAAGAGCTTTAACTGGGCTTCTGATAAATCCACAATGTGTAAATGCTTGGGATTTTTCGCAAGCAAGGGAATCACGCGGCTACCTGAGCCACAAACCGCAAAAAATGAATTCGCATTTTCTGGAGCAAGCCTGTATTCAACCCACGTGTCTTCATTGGCCAAAGAGTAATTGAGACCATGAAAGTATTTTTCACTCATAGAGAAATTGCCTTTTTAACTAAAATATAATCATGACTCCAGGATAGCCACATCCACTTTTGACTGTTCTTGGCGATGGTTTCACTCGCTAGTCCCGTTCGGACCATTGCCGAGATGGTGCCTTTTTTATTTAATTGCCAGGACTTTTGAGCAGCACTATAGATCATGCCCGAAGAGAGCTTAAGACCTTGGAATTTTTTTCGAAGAGCAATTGATTTAATAACGAGATAATCCCCATCATAAAAAGCAAAAAGAAAACCTGCCACCTCACCATGAGGATCAAGCAAGACGCAAGAAGGGGAGAAGTCATACAGCGAGAGTGCCCCGGCATAAAGATGGGAAAACGTTTTCAAGTCGATGGGTTCAAATAAAAGAGCATCACTAAAAGCGTCGTGACTGATGTCGTGAAAAACTGGAAGTTCTTTTTCCACAAAGTTTTTCATATCAAAGGGTCTTAAGGAAAATCCCATCTCTTTAATTCGGTTAAAGGATTTTTTGAGATGCCCAGCTCCGATACAGTAGTCACCAATTCTAAAATGAGGAAATACGACGGAATTAAAAAACGCAAAGTCAGAAAAACCTAAATCTTTAAATAGCTCAAGATATTCTGGGGGGGTGGTGGCTTCCCACTTAAAGCGAGGGAAAAACTTCCGTCCTGGCACTGAGAAACGGTAACTAAACCAGGTATTGATATCTACCGGGGCAAAGACTTCATGAATATCCTGGGCCTTAAACCATTTAAAGATCTCACCCATGGCAAATTGAAACGCCATTTTTAATTTTGGATGTTTTAAATTGATTTCAAAAAAACCAATGGTCCCGTGATGAGCAAGACCTTTACAAGGCCTAGTGCTAAATCGCAGAAGAGGAGTTTTTGAATCTTCTTCTTTCACCATCCAAAAGCTTGCGTCTTGTTGTTTACCCCAATGAATAAGTCTTCTGGTTTGATCGATGCTCATCAAGTCTTTGGCATATTCAGGGGATCTGAACTGAAACGGAAGTGAGAGGAATTCTTCGATGAATTCTGTGTCATTTAAATCCTTTAATTCGATTAAAATCATTTCACTCATTTAATCTTCCAGTATCCTGATTTCACCCTTCGAAGCATCCATCCTGACTCTCATCCCAGTTTTGAGTTTTTTCATGAGTCCCCCGGTCACTCCCACAATGGTAGGAATGCCCAGCTCTCTTGCCACGACCGCTGAATGAGATAAAAGACTTCCTCTTTCAATTAAGAGCCCTGAAGTCGACGGAAAAAGAGGAACCCAGCCTGGATCGGTTCTCTCAGAGACCATGATCTCTCCGTTGAGACCCTCGGCGTCTTTGGCCTCGCGAACCACTCTCACAATTCCCTCAACGATTCCCGGTGAACAAGGAGTTCCAATCAAGACATTAGGATCATCAGAAACGGGTTCTTCTCCGATAAGTAGATCTTGCTCAGCGATAATTTGAGGGAAATTAATGTTGGCCCCCACCGCCCCTTCAGTGTAAAAACGATCTGGCGGCTGAGGAGTATTTCGGTATTCCTCAAATTGTTTTTTTCGAACAGCTGCAAGGTTTTTAAAATCCACTTCAAAAGATCTTCCTTCCTGAAAGGCAGAGATCTCATCAATACTGAGATAAAAAATATCCATGGGCCCATCAATCACTTTGATCTCATGAAATTTTCGGCCAAGTGCCTTAAAGATTCTTCGACAAATCCCAAACACATTGGTTCGAAGCAGACGAAGGTCTTCTCTGTCTTTTACTGCTACACGCGCTTGATTCAGAATAAAGAGATAGATTTTAAGTTTTGGCCCACCGAGGTTGGCATGAACAACTTTCAGCGCATTGGCGGAAGTTTCTTTTTCTCTTTCAATGATTTCATCAACAGAAGTATTCTTCATCCTGACAAAGCTGATAATCGCTTCCAGGGCAAAGGTCGGATCCTCATGCAGATCGATGGATTCAAGTTTCAATTCATTAATACAGCGAAAGCCGTAAGCATCAATAAATTGATTAAAATCTTTAAAAATTTCTGGTTCTTTTCCGCTTCTTAATTCTGCCAGTACTTGTTTACTAGGAGTGGTGATAAACCATTCCCGAAATTGAGAATCTCCGCGATCAATTTTTCGCGCTATCCGCATCAAGATTCTAGTCGGCTCAGTACTGGGTAAATCACCCTGACCACTGAGTAAATCATTATACAGGGAGGGAGAATTATCTTTTTTAATCCATTTCTCAGTCAGACTCTTCAAAATCCCAAAGAACAGCATACAGCGGGTATCACTGATAATAGGAGCTTTCCATTTGAATAAAAGATCCTCGTTTAATTGATCATAGGCCGCTATGAGTTCCTGGATGTTTTTTGCATCATAGTCTTGTTTTTTGGCAACTGAGTACACTCGTTCAAAATCTGCTTTGAACTGTGCGACTGATTTTTTTACATTGAAAATGCGCCACAAATTTCGAAAAAGAATGAAGATATTTCGAAAAAATGAATAGGGTGGCGGATTTTTAGTAAAGTCAAATAAAGCGGCGAGTTCAGGTCTGAGGTTTTGTTTCACCCCCATCATGGTTTCCATGAAGCCTTTTGAGGTGCCTGCAAAGGGGAAGAGAAAAATCATCTTATACCAGTTGCCTAGGTTGTAATAAACTCTGCCTCGAATTAAACCCAGCATGTTTCTAAAAGTGATTTCATTGGCCTTGATGACATCTGCCGGAACCCCCATGACTTCACAGTACTGCAGATAAACCTGACGGTAAGCTTTGGAGACGTGACTAAAGGTGAGGGGAGTTGTGACTCCGTTATAAGACTCAGTAATATTTGAATTATCCCATAAGATAAATTCCACACCTTTTACTGATTTTTTATAAAATCCCTCAGGAGGCAAATTGGTGATAGGTCTGGTTTGAACGCAGAAGAATTCCCCTTTTTCAAAGGCCCATTCAATATCTTGGGGAAGGCCTAGAGTCGCTTCAAGTTTAATCATCGCCATACTAATGGTACTGAGCTCATTATCTGTAAGTGAGGCGATATCCTGTTTGGCGGTCTCTACCGTTTTCTTCTCAAGCCCTCCATTTAGGCCTTTCACAAAATAAAATTCTTTTTTTACCAGGTGGGGTTCAATTCCAAAGCCCGAAGTGGTTTCGTTTGGTCTTTGAATGTAGAAGTGATCGGCATCAAGTTCTCCGCTCACGAGTCCTTCGCCTATGCCGTAGACGGAGCTTACAATCATTTGTTCGCGCTTAAGATGATGAATGGGGTTTCGGCTAAATCCCACTCCCGCAACATCTGCAAAGACCATCTTTTGAATAATGACACCCATACCAAACTTATCTGTACTGATTCCCCTCTCAAGTCTGTAAGCACGGGCCCTCTCCGTAAAGGCTGAGGCCCAGCACATTTTGATACTTAAAAGAATTTGTTCAATACTTGTTTGATGAAGGTAACTTGAAAATAGGCCGGCAAATGAATTGTCGGCGGAATCTTCTCCGATTCCGCTGGATCTCACGGCAAAGGTGCAGCCGGGAGGAAATTTTTCACTGATGACCTTTTTAAGCTCAGATTCTAGTTCTGAATTAATCGCCTGAGCGAGAAAAAGTTTTTCCACTTCCTGATGACTTAAAATCCAAAGATTTTGATCTTTATAGAGTTTTAAAAATTGATCAAAGGCAGGAGTCGCGAGGCTGATCCATGGTGGGACGTTGACGCCTGCGGCTTCGAGCCTCGCCATGTTGGTCGCCTTACCACCATCAAATTGGTCAAGTTCTTCAATTGAAGTCTTTACGTCATGAATATATTTTTTCATATTAATTTCTTGTCCTTAAAAACCACATGATCGCAGGAGCTGCTACCACAATGAGTGCTGAGAGAGTGGCCACTCCTTCAATTTTTTTGTAGCTTTCGGGTTGTTGAATCCATTTTAAAAGCATGAGTTCAAGCGCCATCAAGGGAAGAATCATCCAGACCCCAAAGCCTGTCATGAAGGAGCCTGCGGCCATGAGACAAATAAAAACGCTGCAAATGAATACCGTGGGGGCCGGGCCATAATGTTGGGCATAGGTTTGGGCCATCTTGTGCGCTTTAGGATTAAGCTTGCGGCAGATTTCAAAACAAAAAGAAGC
>CANFNN010000223.1 GCA_947448095.1 Bacteriovoracaceae bacterium
AATGGATTGGAGAACATTATTATTTTGCTTAAAGAACTTAGTTAAAAGTACTAGAAAGACTTCAGAATCAGTTTGAGATTTGAATTGATAGCCTTCGGCCTGTAATTCTTTTTTTAAAGAACCAGCGTTTTCAATAATTCCGTTATGAACAACAGCGAACAATTCATTACCATGAGGATGTGCATTATCAGTGGTGACTGCTCCGTGAGTGGCCCAGCGAGTATGACCAATTCCTGTATGAGAAAATGGTTTTTGCTCATTGACTAGCGCTTTAAGATTATCGAGCTTGCCTTCTTTTTTAATAATTTGGAGTTCGTTATTAATTTTGAGGCAAATCCCTGCAGAATCGTAGCCACGATACTCCAAACGAGAAAGACCCTCGATGATTGGGCCAACAGAATTTCCTGGGCCTGAATATCCAACGATTCCACACATATGAACTCCCTAATGAGATTGAAACTTAAGGGCATCAATCTAACATTTTGGGAGTGTTCTTGCTAGGCTTACGCGAAGCGCTTAGGGCTTTTTGGTCTTCAAAAACTTCTTGGCAGCGCCTTCTTTTGTCACTTGCAGAGAACGGCCAATCCCAAAGCTACCATCTGGAATATTTTTGGTAATAGTTGACCCAGCTGCTATGAATGCGTCATTCCCAATTGTGATAGGTGCAACTACCTGACAGTCGGAACCAATAAAGGTTCGAGAGCCAATAATCGTTTTATGTTTGTTCGCCCCATCATAGTTACAAGTCACAAACCCACAGCCAATATTAGTGTCTTCCCCTATCTCCGCGTCACCAATGTAACTAAGGTGAGAGACTTTTGCTCCCCTCGCTAGTTTCGATTTTTTTACCTCTACGAAATTGCCGATTTTGGCATCTGGTCCGATTTCAGTACCAGGTCTGAGTCTGGCCATAGGTCCGACTGTCGCATTTTTGAGAACAATCGCCCCTTCCAAATAACTGCTTGCCAGAATTTCTGCATCTTCTGATATTGAGCTATTTTTAATAAAACAATTCGATTCAATCAAAACCGAAGACCCGATTTTAGTTTGGCCAAGAAAAGTGCAGCCTGGATAAATGACTGAGCCAACACCAATCTCAACGTCGGATTCAATATAGACTTGATCAGGGCTTAAAAAACGAACGCCATCAATCATCAGTTTTTGAATTTTTTTAGAACGAATTAGTTTATCCACGTTGGCCAACTGCTCAAGAGTGTTAATTCCTAAAAATGGAGTTTCAGAGGAAAATTTGACCGTTTGAACAGCAAATCCCTCTTGAAATAAATCCGTAAGATAAAATTCACCCGATTTGTTTTGATTAGAGATTTGGCCTAGGACAGATTTTACATGGGTAGTTTTCAGGATATAAAAAGCAGAATTGACTTCGGTAATTTTTCTTTGATTATCATCCGCATCTTTTTCTTCGACGATTTTAAAACCAATTTTTTTTTGAACAATTCTTCCATATCCATAGGGAGTTGCGGCTTCAAAAGTCGCAGCAACGCCAACGAGATCTGGATTCTCACGCATCACCTTAAACAATTCATTGAATTCATTTTCTGAAATCAAAGGAGTGTCAGCACAAGCAACGAGAGTGTATTCGTAATTCCAAAAATGAGGGAGATCATTAAAACATGCTTTAAGAGCATCCGCAGTGCCATTTTGTTCTTTTTGCCAGGCAGTTTTGATTAATAATTTCTCGGGATGTGTCTGGAGCCATTCTTGTAAAAGCTCTTTTCTATGTCCAACAACAATCCCAATTTCAGCTGTGAGAGAGGAGTTTTTTGCAAATTTCAAAGCTGCACTGACAACGTAATCGAGTAAAGTCTTACCCGCACAGACTGAAAGTGCCTTGGGAGTGTCTGTTTTCATTCTTGTTCCCTTGCCGGCCGCAAGGATTACTATACCAATGGAGTTGCCCATATATTTGAACCTTTTAATCAGTGTTTTCTAACTAACTGTTTTATAAATAAAACGTCTCATTTTCACTCCCAAATATTACCTCACAAAAGTAGGTTTCTCAGCTAATAAAAATAAAAATAAATGAAGATTCGCTTAAATACCCTTAAAGACGCGTCGTAAATATCCCGATTCAGGTTCTGTACAAAGTTCTTCATGGAAGAGACTTACGCTATAGGAGATAAAGTTATGGTGACTAACTACGAAGGTGAAGCAATTGAATTTAAAGAAACGCTTCCCTTGCTGCCCGTTCGCGATCTAGTTGTTTATCCGTTCATGATCTTGCCATTATTTGTTGGCCGCGAAACATCTATTAAGGCAGTTGAAGAGTCGCTGAATAATACCGACAGACTTATTCTTTTGGCGTCTCAAAAAGACATCACTGCGGAAAGTCCATCTCCCTCAGAAATCTATGAGATGGGGACTGTCGCGATGATTATGCGAATGAGAAAGCTACCTGATGGAAGAGTGAAAATTCTTATACAGGGACTGGCCAAAGTTAGAATCAAAGAATTCGTAGCTACTGAGCCTTTTTACCAAGTGAAGGTTGAGAAAGTAGAAACCCAAGCGGTTACTGCCACAGCCTCTACGATTGAAGCTTTAGCTAGAACAGTGAAGGAAAATCTTGAGAAAGTAATTTCTCTAGGAAAAGTTCTTTCGCCAGATATATTAATGGTTCTTGAAGATATTCAAGATCCAGGTCGACTGTCTGATTTGGTGGCTTCGAACTTGAATCTTAAAGTGTCTGAAGCTCAAAAAGTTTTAGAAATTTTAGATCCAGTAGAAAGACTGGGCTATATCAACCAAGTGCTCGCTACAGAACTTGAAGTATTGACTCATCAGTCAAAACTCAAATCAAATATTAAAGATGATCATTCTAAAAACCAGAAAGAATCTTTTTTACGCGAACAAATCAAAGCAATGAAGCAAGAACTTTCAGATGACTCATCTGAGAAAAATGATGAATTCGCTGAAATTCGTGAAAAGATTATGGCCAAGGCCCTTCCTGCTGAGTCGGAAAAAGAAGCACTTAAGCAGCTCGGTCGTCTCGAAAGAATGCATCCTGATTCATCTGAATCAAGTATCCTTCGCAGCTACCTTGAATGGGTTGTTGACCTTCCATGGTCTGAAGAATCTAAAGAAGTTACGGATCTTCAATACGCCAAAGCGGTTCTTGATGAAGATCACTTCGATCTAGAAAAAGTAAAAGAAAGAATTCTTGAATACCTGGCCGTTCGTTCACTGAAAGGTGCCTCGGCCAAAGGACCAATACTTTGTTTTTCTGGTCCGCCAGGAGTAGGTAAAACATCTCTTGGAAAATCAATTGCCAAAGCCACTGGTAGAGAATTCATCCGCATCTCTCTTGGTGGAGTAAAGGATGAATCAGAGATTCGTGGTCACCGCCGAACCTACGTCGGTGCCATGCCGGGACGTTTTATCCAAGCCATGAAGCAGTGTAAAACCATTAATCCCATCATTCTTCTTGATGAGATTGATAAACTGGGCTCTGATTTTAAGGGTGACCCAGCCTCAGCTATGCTTGAAGTACTGGATCCAGAACAAAACTGCACTTTCAGAGATAACTATCTGAACATGAACTATGATCTTTCAAAGATCATGTTTATTGCAACTGCCAACCAACTTGATCAGATTCCTGGTCCACTACGTGACCGTATGGAAATCATCAATCTGGCAGGTTACAGTCAGGAAGAGAAAGTACAAATTTCTAAAAAATACCTTATTCCAAAACAAATGGATGAGCATGGAATCACTGACGAACACATTGAATTCCATGACGAAGGTGTTGAATTTGTAATTGCTGGCTACACTCGCGAAGCGGGGCTACGTAACCTAGAGAGACAAGTCGGTGCACTTTGCAGAAAAGTTGCTAAGAAAATTGCCTCTGGTCAACATAGCAAAACCCATATTCTCTCAGCAACAGTTGAGGAGCTCTTGGGACCTGCCATTTACTCAAGAGAAGACTCAAATGAGTATGATGAAGTGGGAGTAGCAACGGGACTCGCCTGGACGGCCGGTGGAGGAGAGATCCTTCACATTGAAGCCACTAAGATGAAAGGTCATGGTATCACCCTGACTGGACAACTTGGGGACGTGATGAAGGAATCAGCTCATGCAGCTTTCGGATTCATTAGAAGCCACGCTGCTGAATTAGGAATAGATGATAAATTCTTTGCTGAGAATGAAATTCATATCCATCTTCCAGCGGGTGCGATTCCTAAAGACGGACCTTCGGCAGGTATCACTTTAGCGACAGTAATGATTTCACTTTTGACGAATAGCTATATCAGTAAGGATATTGCAATGACGGGTGAGATGACTTTGACAGGTAAAGTTCTACCGGTTGGCGGAATTAAAGAGAAAGCTCTGGCCGCAATGAGAGCAGGAATTGAAACCATCATTATCCCTTGGAAAAACCAAAAGGATATTTTGGAAATCCCAATTCAATACCGTAAGAAGCTAAACTTCATCCCGGTTAAAAATATCCAGGAAGTGCTAGCGATCGCCTTAGTCGACTGGAAAGGTCAACTAGACATGGATCAACACAAGCGTAAGACTGAAGAACCTAAAAAAACCAAAGACAAACCTGGCCAAGTGGCCGCGTAAAAGAAGGCTCCGAAAGGAGCCTTTTTTATTTGTTTCGCTTCTTTTATCCCTGAAATTTGTTATTCTCATTACATGAATGAAATTTCAAGTCATGAAGATCTTAAAATTGTAGTAGTTGATGATTCTGAGTTTTCGCGATCACTCATTGTTAAGATGCTCAAAGAGTCTGGGTTTACCATTGTGGGTGAAGCCAACAGTGCTATCGCGGCTTTAACGGTGATAAAAGAGAAAAAACCTCACGTTGTCATCACTGACATCGTCATGCCTGAAGTCAGTGGCATCGAACTCACTGAAAATATCAACCAAAATTTCGAAGATATTTATGTCATCGTCATTTCCTCTTTGTCCCAAGAGCATGTCGTTCTAGAAGCGATAAGTGCGGGAGCGGCAGATTTCATCTCTAAGCCGCTTAATCAACAACAGTTGATTGATTCACTTGAAAAAATCATCTCACAAATGAATAAAGAATAACGATATTGTGGAGGAAACATGGATGTTTCTCAGGCACTAGATCTCGCAAAAATAAATGAACTTAAAATC